>JAUYEQ010000039.1 GCA_030691295.1 Bacteroidota bacterium | reverse complement strand
TGTTCCGAAATGCTCACTCTGAATCTATTATCGCCATTCCATTTGATGAAAATAAAACACTCACGAATGGTTTCAGTTTGTTGGAACGTATTCACCCCAAACCATCGCTGATTATTGCAGGCGCCGGGCACATTGGTCATTCTTTGGCACATCTGGGAAAATTTCTCGGGTTTGATGTTGTCGTTTGGGACGACCGCCATGAATATGCCAATCAAAATATGTTTCCCGATGTCGATGTTGTTTTGTCGGGGACAGTTGATGAAAGCCTGGGGCAGATCCCTGTTCAGGATGATTCCTATTTGGTTATTGTTACCCGCGGACACAAAAGCGATGCAGATGTACTCCGGAAGTTTATCGGAGGCAACGCTGCCTACATCGGAATGATTGGCAGCAAAGCGAAAGTAGCACAAATGAAAGCTTTGTTTCTTGAAAATACCTGGGCAACTCCGGAACAGTGGAGCCGGATTTATGCTCCGGTAGGTTTGGATATTGGAGCACAAACCGTGGAAGAAATTGCGATTAGCATCGCGGCACAGTTGGTGAAAGTTAAAAAACAAAAAAGCGCCAGCCATGAATGACGTTTGGGCCATTGTTTTGGCGGCAGGAATGTCAACCCGCATGGGAACGCAAAAACTGTTACTGCCTTTCGACGGGAAAACAATCGTGGAAAAAGTGGTGGAAAATATCCTGAATTCAGGAATTGGCAATGTGGTGGTGGTATTGGGAGCCAATTCTGTTGAAATAACTGAAGTTCTGAAATCGTGGCCGGTGCAGACCATCTGGAATGAAAATTTCAGGGAAGGCATGCACACTTCGGTGATTTCGGGAGTCAACGCGTTACCTGAAAACGCAAAAGCGGTCATGATTTTTTTAGGCGATCAGCCGTTTATTCCCGTAAATGTTTCAGCAAAAGTGGTTGCGGCGTGGGAAAATTCAGGAAAAGGGATTGTGATTCCTCTTTTTAACGGCAAACGCGGGCATCCACCTTTGTATGATTTGAAGTTTCGACAGGAGATTCTGAACCTCGATCCGGCAGTTGGACTGCGCTCGGTTGCCCAGAAATTTCAGGATGAAGTATTGGAAGTGGAAACCGGTTGCGCCGGAATTTTGAAAGACATTGATACGCGCGAAGAATATTTAAAAACGATAAAAACCAACAAACATGGCTGAAACGATTCAATTTGAACTGAACGGAAAGAAAGTGGAAATCCCACTTGAAAAGAACCAGACCCTGCTTTGGGCGCTGCGGATCAACTTCAACCTGACCGGCACCAAATATGGTTGCGGACTGGGCTACTGCGGAACCTGCACTGTTTTGATGGACAACGAGCCGGTGAGGTCGTGCGGAATATTGATGGAAGATGTTGCCGGCAAAAAAATCACGACCATCGAAGGAATGTCGGTCAACGGAAAACTTCACCCTATCCAACAAGCATTTGTCGATCACGATGCCCTTCAGTGCGGCTATTGTACACCCGGAATGATCATGAATGCGTATGGACTTTTACTGAAAAATCCAAATCCCACCAAAGAGCAAATTGTTGATGGGATGGAAGGAAACCTCTGCCGTTGCGGCGCGCACACACACATTATTGATGCGATTGAATCGGCCTCCAAAAAAATGAAACGTTAACCTGATAAATCCAAAAAAATGAAAAACGACAAATATTATCGGGACGAAGTGCCGGAAAATAATCCAACGTTTGAAGTTGACCGGCGTGATTTTGTGAAATTGCTTGGCGGTGGCCTTTTCATTTATTTCCAACTAGGCGAATTTCTTACCGGAGTGGCTGTTGAAGCAGGACAACAACGGTCGGTTCCGAATGACTACAACGCTTTTATTCACATTGCCGAAGATGGTAAAGTGACCTGCAGGATCGGTAAAATTGAAATGGGACAGGGCATTATTACCTCATTTCCGCAAATGGTTGCCGATGAACTTGACACCCCACTTGAAAGCATAAAAATGTTAATGGGTGACACTGAATTGTGCCCGTACGACGCCGGAACATGGGGATCACTTTCAACCCGTTCGCTCGGGCCGGTTATGCTGGCCGCTTTAGCCGAAGCCCGTTTGGTGCTGCTCGAAATGGGCGCTAAACATTTGGGAGTTTCTAAAGACGAGGTGACTGTTGAAAATGGTGTCATATTCGTGAAAAACAGGAAAAGTAAAAAAGTAAGTTACGGACAATTGGCCAGTGGTAAGAAAATTGAAAAATTTCTGGAAGTAAAGCCAAAAGCGAAAGATTTCAGCGAATATAAAATTCGTGGAAAATCGTTCAATCACGCTGATGGCGTGGCCAAAGTAACTGGTCAGGCCATGTATTCGGGCGATTTCAGGATGCCCGGAATGTTATACGCCAAAATATTAAGGCCGCCATCACACGGAGCCACATTAGTTTCTGCGGATACTTCGGAGGCCGAAAAGCTGGACGGAATTGCAATTGTCCGTGACAAGGATTTAGTCGCCGTTTTACATACTGATTTTGAAAAAGCGGAAGCTGCACTCTCCAAAATAAAAGCCGAATACAAGTTTGATGAAATGAAAGTGGACGATAAAACCGTTTTCAAACACCAACTTGAATTTCCTTCCCAAAGCCGTGTGGTGAAAAGTTCCGGCGATATTGAAACCGGCAAAAGCAATTCGGAATTTATCATTGAGAGCGAATATCACAACAGTTATGTAGCCCATGCACCCATGGAACCGCATACAGCCCTTGGTTTTATGGAAGGCGATAAAGTGGTGGTGCGGGCTTCAACACAAACACCTTTCGGAACGCAGGACGGAATTTCGCGCGAGTTGGGCATTGGCCTGGACAAGGTTCGGGTTATTGCGCCGTTTTTGGGCGGTGGTTTTGGCGGAAAAACAGCTTTCCGTCAGGCTATTGAGGCGGCACGGCTAACTAAAATGACCGGAAAACCAATCATGGTGCAGTGGAACAGACAGGAAGAATTTTTCTACGATAATTTCCGCCCGGCGGCTGTCATTAAAATTACTTCAGGAACCGACAAGGCCGGAAAGATTTCGTTGTGGGATTACCACGAATATTTTGCCGGCGCCCGCGGATCGGATACCATTTACGATGTGCCGGATGCTAAAACGACCAGCTATTCGGCCCGCGATGTTCATCCTTTCGGAACGGGAGCCTGGCGTGCTCCCGGAAACAATACCAATACTTATGCCCGCGAATCGCAGATTGATAAGATGGCCGCAAAACTGGGTGTCGATCCGCTGGATTTCCGCCTGAAGAACCTGAAAGATGAGCGCATGATTGGTGTTCTGAAAGCTGTAGCCGAATTGTTTGGATATACACCTGCCAAAGGTCCAAGCGGACGTGGATACGGTATCGCCTGTGGGTTCGATGCCGGTGCTTATGTCGCTCACATTGCTGAAGTGAAAGTGGACAAAACAACCGGAAAAATTCAGGTTGTCCGTGTGGCCTGTGCCCAGGACATGGGTTTTTGCATCAATCCGCAAGGTTCACTTATTCAGTTGGAAGGTTGTATTATAATGGGTTTGGGCTACGCACTGACTGAAGAAGTTAAATTCACAGGTGGCGACATTCACACGAACAATTTTGGAAACTACCAGCTTCCGGTATTTTCGTGGATGCCTAAAATTCAAACCAAAATTCTCGATAAAAATGAAGCCCCGCAAGGTGGCGGCGAACCGGGAATCATTTG
>JAUYEQ010000192.1 GCA_030691295.1 Bacteroidota bacterium | reverse complement strand
GGGCAAAGAGTATGAGCCACTGGATCAGGTTTACGATCTTACCGGCTCATTGTGAGAAAACAACGACAAATTTGCCATTAACCGCAAATTGCCGGTAATGGAACCCGGTGACATTGTGGTGATTCACGATACCGGAGCTCACGGACATTCGATGGGATTCAACTACAACGGCAAACTGCGCTCAGCCGAGTTGCTACTCCGCGAAAACGGCGAAGTAGTTCAGATTCGTCGCGCCGAAACTCTTGAAGATCATTTTGGCACACTGGATTTTGAAGGACTGAAGGATTTTTCTTAAAAAAAGAAATATCAGAACAGGAAGCCGGTAAATGCCGGCTTTTTCGTTATGCGATATAAAGCATGGCATAACTGTCTCAAAATATCGTTAGTAAATAAAGACTATATTTGAAAAAAAACAAAATGCCAAATCTTTATATCATAGCAGGTTGCAATGGTGCAGGAAAAACAACTGCATCCTACTCCATTTTGCCTGAAATGCTCAAATGTAAAGAGTTTGTCAATGCAGATGAAATTGCCAAAGGGCTTTCTCCCTTTCAACCGGAAAAGGTAGCAATTGATGCCGGACGAATTATGCTGGATCGCATTAAATCGTTGATTGGTCTCAAAGTCGATTTTGCTTTTGAAACGACCTTGGCTGCAAAATTATATGCAAAATTTATTCGTGAAGCTCAGGGCAATGGGTATTTTGTAACACTGATTTACTTTTGGCTGAACTCTCCTGAACTTGCTGTTGAAAGGGTAAAAAGCAGGGTGCTTTCAGGAGGACATGACATACCGGAATCAATTATTTATCGCAGATACAAATCGGGTATGGATAATCTGTCAAAACTGTATTTGCCAATTTGTGATTATTGGTTAATTATTGACAATTCAGAACCTCCGTTTCAAATAATAGCTGAAGGCTTAAAATCGGAAACGACAGAAATAAACGATCAGGTAAAATACAATCAAATTTTACGAAGATGACTAAGGAAAATGTAAAAGATTTAAGGGCGAAAATTCTTCAGGGAATTAAAATGTCCTACAATAAATTGTTGGCCGCCAAACAAAAAGAGGATGGTGAATTGGTAATTTCCCGAAAGGGAAAAGTTGTAAAAATAAAAGCTAAAAAAATGGTTGAACAATAATTTTTTCATGCCTTCTATGATCATCGGATTTGATGCCAAACGTGCTTTTAACAATGCTGCCGGACTCGGTAATTTCAGCCGGAGTACAATTACTGCGCTTGCAAGTCAGTATCCTGATGACCGGCTTTTCCTGTTTCATCCCGGAAACAAGAAGCCGCTTTTTACCGCTCCTGAAAATGCCGCAGAAATAATACCGAAAAATCTGGCATGGAAAATACTGAAAAACGTATGGCGCAGCT
>JAUYEQ010000191.1 GCA_030691295.1 Bacteroidota bacterium | reverse complement strand
ACATACTTCCGGCGATATTGGTTACGGCTGCCATCTTTATAGTTTGGGACATCAATTTTACCGAAGCCGGTGTTTGGAGTTTCAACCAGGAATATACTTTAGGCAAGGATATTAAAGGATTGCCCATCGAAGAATGGTTGTTTTTCCTCGTCATTCCCTACGCTTGCGTATTTATCTATGAGGTGCTCAAATTTTACCTTAAAAAACAGGAGTTTGCAAAACCTTTTCTTGCATTCAGTCTTTTCCTGATGGTTGGTTTCGCGCTGATCAGTTACTTTTTCAGGCATCAGGCATACACGTTCCTGACATTTTTATTCGCAGCTGTTTATCTGGGATACACCGTTTTCAGAAACAAATTTAAACCCTACATCACCAAGTTTTATTTCGCGTATTTTGTCTCGCTGCTACCGTTTTTAATCGTTAACGGAATACTAACATCTTTGCCCGTGGTCGAATACAATTCTGCGCATATACTGAACATCAGGATAATAAATATTCCTATCGAAGACTTTTCGTATTTATTCCTGATGCTGCTGATGGTAACAACCATTTATGAAAACCTGAAAGAAAACAAGTATTATTAACTTGTAATAATTGGATGAAGAAATTAAAGATTGAAATACAGATTACCATTTTAACCATCTGCATTGCAGTGGCAGTAATTATTTCAGGATTTTTCGCTTATGAAAGTCTTTCCAAAATTGTTGATACCATCCACAAAGAAGCACGTCCCGATCTCAAATTATTGCTGATTAAAGACATTACTTCCGATTTAAATGAAGTAGAAAATACCATTCGCCTTTACAGCCTAACAGGAGATGCTACTTTCATTAAGCCTTATGAGCAACAAAATACCACCATCCGGCAAAAACTATCCGATCTGGAAGTGTATGCTGCTCCCGGCTCAATTGAAATGTTTCACATAGATACCATCCGGCTGCTGGTCAACCGCAAATTGCTTATCATAGATGAAATCCGGGCGCTTCACCGTTCAAAAGCAACTGCAACAAATTCATTTTCCGAACTGTACTCGAAGATTGATACCGTAATTATCCAACCCGATACGATCAGGTTTAAACAGGAAGAAAAGAAAAGCTTTTTAAAAAGGCTGTTCAGCAAAAAAGATACAACCACCCGGCAACCCATTATCATTGATAAAAGCAGTGAAAAAGAAATCATCAAACAGGAAATAGCAGGTATCGAGAAGCAGATAACCGGTCAGGCCAGACAATTGCAATTAAAAGAAAAGGGGTTGTTTGAGCTAAACATTCAGGTTACAGAAATACTGAACCAACACATTGCAAACCTGGAAGACAGCGAACAAAAATTACTGGAAGCCAAAACCATGGAAGTTGATCAGATGGCGGCCCAAACGTACCGGCGAATGGCCATTTTTAGTATTGGCGCTGTAATATTGCTGATAATTATTTTGGTCCTTTTCTTCAGAAATCTTCAAAGAAACCGAACTTACCAGCAGATTCTGAAAAAGGCAAAAGACGAAGCCGAAAATCTGGCCAAAGCGAAAGAAATGTTTGTGGCAACAGTCAGTCACGAAATGAGGACGCCTGTAAATGCCATTTACGGATTGACCGAACAGATGCTTCAGAAAACGAATTCTGCTGAAATGTCTGCCGATTTGGAAGTGGTGCACAAATCAGCAGAACACCTGATCGCACTGGTAAACGACACGCTTGATTTTTCGAAAATTGAATCTCAGAAACTAAAAATTGAGCAAATTGATTTTTTGCCTGACAAAATCATCAAAGAGGTTTACACCCTGCACAAACATTCGGCACAGATAAAAGGGATTGAATTGATCTTCAGGAACAATACCGATAAAAACCTGGCACTTCGAGGCGATCCTATCAGGCTAAAACAAATCCTGATAAATCTGATTACCAATGCCATAAAATTTACCAATAAGGGAAAAATTGAACTTACAGTTTCAGGAGAAGAAACTTCCGCACAAAACTATCTGTTGCACATTGAAGTCTCAGATTCCGGGATTGGCATTTCAAAAGAAGATCAACTGCTGATTTTTGATGAGTTCGTACAACTGAATAATGGTCTCACGCAGAAACAGCGTGGTGCCGGACTTGGGTTGGCCATTGTGAAAAAACTGATCGTTTTGCAGGATGGGAAAATTGAAGTCGAAAGTGCAGAAGGAAAAGGAACCCGTTTTTTAATTCAAATACCCTATCAAAAAGGAAATCCGGGAAACATTGTAAAAAGGAATAAAGAACAACTTATCATTCCATCATGGTTTAAAAAACTTCATTTCCTGATTGTTGACGATGAAGAATTCAACCTTTATCTGATCAAAAACATACTAAAAAAATGGGGAGTGTCGTTTACAGAAGCGCACAATGGCAGCGAAGCAGCTGAACTTGCAGTGAAAAACGAGTTTGACCTGATACTTATGGACATTCGGATGCCGGTGATGGATGGGTACGAGGCAACGAAACTGATTTTACAGCATCGTCCATCAGCTAAAATCATTGCATTGACAGCAACCAACAAATTGGCAGATATTGAGAAAATACAATTGGCCGGAATGAAGGCTTTTTTACTGAAACCATTTGCTGAATCTGAATTATTAAGCACTGTCTCGAAAATACTTCCGGAGAAAACGGAAGAACCCATACCGGAGGCGATTGCAAAAAACACATCAATCGATCTGGACGAACTGGAACGGATATCAGGAGGAGACGGCGCATTTTTCAACGAGATGCTGAAAATTTTTATCCGTTCGAGCGAAGAAGCCTTGACGAAATTTCAACAGAATATACAAAGTTCAGACTGGGGCGCCCTGGTTGAAACAGCTCACAAACTGGCAGCTCCGGCCAAACATTTACAGGCAACTGCCCTTTATGAGCATCTAAAAAAACTTGAGAACAACTCTCAGAACAGCAATCCGGAAGAAATAAAGAAACTGATTGCAAAAATTGAGCATGAAATCAGTTCCATCAATTCAATACTGAAACAAAAACTTAAAGCAGAACAGCTCTATTGAATTATTTTCTCAAAATGAGAATTTGAGAAGCCGATTCAGGCAAAACTTACTAACTTGCCGTTGCTGATTGAAATTAAAAATAACAAATCACCATAAAAATGTCCGAAAAAGCCTTCAAAATATTTGTCGTTGAGGATGATGAATGGTACAACCGGTTACTTGTTCATACCCTTTCGCTCAATCCTGATTACGAAATTCAATCATTCATCAACGGAAAAGACTGTCTGGCCAATTTGCACCAGCAGCCCGATATTATTACACTTGATTACCGGCTTCCCGACATGAAGGGACTGCAAGTGCTGAAACAAATCAAGGAAATTAATGAAGACATTCAGATCATTCTGATTTCGGAACAAATTGACATTGATGTGGTGGTTACTTTATTGCAACATGGCGCCTACGACTACATCGTTAAATCGAAAGATATCCGGGAACGGTTGCTAAATACAGTCAGTAATATCAGGCAAGGCAGTAACCTGAAAAAGGAAATTGTGAATTTGCGGAAGGAAGTAACAAAGAAATATACCGACCAAAGTACCATTATCGGAAACAGTACTGCTACCCTTAAAACTTATGAACTGATTGAAAAAGCAACCAGAACCAATATCACGGTTACAATAACCGGCGAAACCGGTACAGGAAAAGAACTGGTTGCCAAAGCAATACACTACAGCTCCAACCGATCGAAACAGCCGTTTATAGCTGTTAATGTTGCGGCAATTCCGAAAGACCTGATTGAAAGTGAACTTTTCGGGCACGAAAAAGGCGCCTTTACAGGAGCCGCTTTTCGCCGTATCGGCAAGTTCGAGGAGGCAAATGGCGGAACTTTGTTTCTCGACGAAATGGCAGAAATGGACATTTCTTTACAGGCCAAACTGTTGCGCGCCCTTCAGGAAAAAGAAATTATTCGGATTGGAAGCAACAACCCGGTTAAAACCGATTGCCGGATTATTATAGCAACCAACAAAGATCTTCAGGAAGAAATAAAAAAAGGAAATTTCAGACAGGATCTTTACTACCGGTTATTCGGTTTGCCCATTGAGCTGCAACCTCTGCGCGAACGCGGAAACGATGTTATAATATTGGCCCGGCACTTTATCAACTTATTTTGCAAGGAGAATAACATGAAGCCAAAGACATTGACTCCTGAAGCCTCGACCCGCCTGCTCTCCTATTCATTTCCAGGCAATATCCGTGAACTAAAGTCGGTGATTGAACTTGCGGTTACTCTGGCCGATCAGAATGAAATAACAGCCGACCACATCGTTTTGGGCAGAGGGCAGGATTTACTTGGCGATATGTGGAATGAGGAACTCAGTCTTCGTGAATACGATATCAGGATAGTGAAAAAATTTCTGGATAAATACGACAACAACATCAAACTGGTGGCCGAAAAACTTGACCTTGGCGTGGCAACCATCTATCGGATGTTAAAGGAAGGCACTAAGGAATAGAACTTATTGAGTTCTGAAATTTATCAAATAATAATAATTTTTTATCATTTTGATAAAACAAGGCTTCATTCAAAACCACACAAAACATTAATTAACAATGCCTTAAAGCAATGCTTTTACAGTGGCACAGGCATTGCTTTGTCGTTTCCCGAAATCGGACAGCACCAAATAAATTAAGGCAAAAGTGCTGATCCTTAAATTTAACATTATTTAAAACATTAATAAAGCATCATGGAAAAGACACAAAAAACACAGTTGGCGACAATCATTGTAGCAAGTTTTATTCTGATTGTCAGCATCGTTGGCGGAGTATATGTTTATAATCAGAAAAAAGCAGAAATCGAATCACTTATGGCTGAAAAAGACAGCATAAACCAAACGATGCAAGAAAAGGAAGCTTTTATGACTGACATGGAAGGCAGTTTTTTTGAAATCGAAAACAACCTGAAATTAATCAAAGAGAAAAGAAATCAAATCTCTATGGTTCAGTCAGAAGGTGGTAAAAACAGAAAACAGGCAATTATTGACGACATTAATTTGCTGGACAATCTGGTTGATGAAAACAATAAAAAAATTGCCGAACTGGAGCAGAAACTAAAGAAATCTGGGTTGAGCATAAAATCCTATGAAACCAGGCTAAAAAGTTTTGCTGCAACCATTGAAGCCCAGAATCTTGAAATTGCTGAATTGAAAAGTATCGTTGAAAGCAAAAATATCACTCTGGCCGAAATGGATTCAAAAATTCAAAATCTGGATCTGAATATCAAAGATCAGACAGACACGATTACTTACAAACAACAAGTAATTGTAGAAAAAACGAATAAACTCAACACAGCGCATGTTGTACTTGGAACTTTCAAGGAATTGAAAGAAGAAGGCATACTAAACCGCGAAGGCGCCATTCTTGGACTTGGTGGTAGTAAAGCGATTCAGGAAAATTTTGATCCAACACATTTTACTGAACTTGACATTCGCGAAACAAAAACAATCGCTTTAAATGCAAAAAAAGCAAAAGTAAGATCTGAACATCCAAACAATTCTTATTCGCTGGTTGAGGAAAACGGACAGATTGCTTATTTGGAAATAACCAATCCGCAGGAATTCTGGAGAATATCGAAATACGCTGTAATTGAAGTGAAATAATACCATTCCAGATTACAATTTGTCGCATAGAAAAGAGACTGTTTGAATTTCAATTTGAATTTATCATCATTCAAACAGACTTCTAGCAGTCTCTTTTATAAAAATAAACAATTAAAATTACGACTATGAAAACGAAAATTATGCTTTTTGCCCTGGTAATACTTATTCCCCTGTTCTCCATTCAATGTTCGAAATCAGATGACGATTCAGATGAAACCGGTGGGAACCTATCGGTAAAAATTACTGATGCCCCGTCTGACGATGCCAATATTCAGGCAGTTTTTGTTACTGTCGCCGGGGTGAAAGTCAATGGGGTTTCGGTTGAAGGTTTTCAGAAAAAAACGATCAAAATTTCAGATCTTCATTCAGGACAAACAGAGGTATTGTTCGCTGGTGATGTTCAGGCAGATACTTACAGTAATATATCGCTGGTGCTTGACTACGATAAAGATGTTTCAGGAAATGCGCCTGGTTGTTATGTAATTGATAAAACCAACGTGAAACACAATTTGTACGCATCGTCTTCAGCCTCAGCGGAAATTAAACTCGATAAAAGTTTTGTGGTTTCCTCTGACGGTACAACAAATTTGGTTATTGACTTCGACCTCCGAAAATCGATTATTTACAATGAAAATTCAACTGCATCAAACAAATATAAATTTGTAACCGATGCTGAACTGAAAAATTCACTCCGTGTGGTGCTTCAGGAAAAAAGCGGTGAGATAAAAGGGAAAGCCACTAACAATTTTTCGAACAGCGAATTATTTGTTTATGCTTACCGCAAGAACCAATTTAATGTCACAACCGAAACTCAGGCACAGGGAAGCAGTAATGTTCTGTTTGCAAAAGCTGTATCCAGTGCAAAAGTCAATGCCGATGGAACATATAAACTGACAGTCTTGGATGAAGGCGATTACGAAGTTCATGTGGCCTCCTTTGGGCATTACTCCTCGACTGGCAAGCTTACTTTTAAAGGATTGGTAACTGCAAACAGTATTATTTCCGGCCTGGTTATGAACAATATTTCAGTCTCAGGAAATGCCAGTGTAGATTTGAATTTCAATATTACTGTTCTTCCGTAAATCTATTCGGCCAATACTATTAAACATTTCAACAAGCGTTCTCTAATTAACAACACTTTAATGCTCTGATGACTTCTGTGCAGGTTCGTTCTATTGATCCGAACACTGCTAAAAGTCGAAAAATTGTCATTGAACTATTAACCTTAAATTGAAATTATGAAACTTTACATCAAATACATGGTTAGCAACCGATGCAAAGTTGCAGTTAAGGACGAGTTGAGAAAACTGGGGTTGCACTACATAATGGTTAACCTCGGAGAAGTTGAGATAATGGAAGATCTCTCTGTTGAAGAATGGGAAGGTCTAAAGACTGCTTTATTCAGTGTCGGATTTGAATTAATGGACGATAAACGTTCGGTGCTTATTGAGAGAGTAAAGAATACAATTATCGAAATGATTTATCATTCAAATGAAGTACTCAAAATAAAATTCTCTAATTATTTAAGCAAAAAATTAAACTACAATTATACCTATCTGGCAAATTTATTTTCGGAAGTACAGGGAATTACGATTGAGCAATTCATCATCTCTCACAAAATTGAAAAAATTAAGGAGTTAATTATTTATGGGGAACTTACCATTACCGAAATTGCATGGATGATGAATTACAGCAGTGTTGCTCACCTATCCAACCAATTTAAAAAAATAGCAGGTCTTCCTCCATCACATTTTAAACAATTGAAAGAAAAAAAACGAAGACCGATTGATGAGATTGGAAATACAAAGAATGGATTTATGGGCTTAACAGAAGGGATAAGATGGAAAGCAAAGAAGGTGGAACAAACCCAACTTCCGCTATATTGCAGCACTTACAGTTAGACTAAACTGAAATATCAGACGTTCAGAAACAGAATCAATCAATTCAATTTGGTGTTACGTAAAAGGGTTGTTCCGGTTATTTCCGAGCAACCCTTTTTTATGTAACATGAAATTGAACAACGTACCCAATTTTATGAATTTACAAATGAAGTTGCCTCGACAATAGTTTAGGCATTTGCAGTTTAAATCATTTTCATGTATTTTTGATTTAAAATTTCAAGTTATGATAGTCGAAAGAACAGGTACCCAAATTGTTATTAAAGTCTCCCCAAAAGTTGATACTTTCGGATTTCAACGAATCATGGACTATCTCGAATATCTCGAAATGACTTCAAAGAGTAAAGCAATTCAGGAAGATGCGGATAAACTTGCCGATGAACTTAATGAAAATTGGTGGCTAAATAATCGTAACAAATTCATTAAGTGAAAATTATAGTTGATGCAAACATTGTCTTTAGCGCAATCTTAAATACGAATAGTAAGATTGCAGATTTATTATTGAATTCTAAAGGGATTTTCGATTTTATTGCTCCTGATTACCTCCTCATTGAGACAAAAAAATACCACAAAAAAATTTCGGTAATTTCAAAAATGACACTGACTGATGTCGTCAAAGTTGAAAATAAGGTTACCAAACCGATTACATTTATATCTGGCATTCACATCCCTCAATCAAAATGGATAAAGGCAGAAAAAATGGTAATTGATATAGATCCAAAGGATACTCCCTATGTTGCTTTTTCGATGTTCTTTAAAAGTAAAATCTGGTCAGGCGATAAAGTGCTCAGAAACGGATTAATCTCAAAAGAATTTATGAATATAAT
Organism: Bacteroidota bacterium; assembly: GCA_030691295.1. Classification (GTDB taxonomy): domain Bacteria; phylum Bacteroidota; class Bacteroidia; order Bacteroidales; family Prolixibacteraceae; genus Aquipluma. The sequence goes on along the minus strand of JAUYEQ010000191.1, from coordinate 5,381 downwards.
AACAACGGAAGAACTTTTTGAGTTACGGGAAATGATAAGAAAGAAATAATAAGCTTTTCTACTTAAATGAACATAGCACATAACAGTTAATCCATTATTGTCAGATTATCCCGAGTGATTTCCCAACTTTCACAAATGCTTCAACGGCCTGATCGATCTGCTCATTGGTATGTGCAGCCGAAAGCTGAACGCGGATGCGTGCTTTGCCTTTTGGAACAACCGGAAATACAAATCCAATTACATAAATTCCTTCTTTTAATAATTCATCGGCAAATTTTACGGCAAGCGGGGCATCGTAAATCATAACCGGAACAATAGCGGTAGTACCTTTCACCAGATCAAACCCGGCGGCTTCCATTTTCGCTCTGAAATATTTGGCATTTTCCATCGTTCGCGCCGGAAGCTCAGCCGATTCAGTCAGTAAATCGAGCACCTTCATTGTGGCGCCAACTGTTGCCGGGGCAAGCGTATTCGAAAACAAATACGGGCGTGAACGCTGACGCAGCATTTCAATAATTTCTTTTCGTCCTGAAGTACAACCTCCGTTTCCGCCACCCAATGCTTTCCCAAAAGTAGTGGTGATGATATCTATTTTTCCAAGTAATCCGTAGTGTTCAGCTGTTCCACGGCCTGTTTTTCCTATGTAACCCGAAGCATGAGAGTCATCAACCATGATTAAAGCGTCATATTTTTCGCACAATGCAACTATCTCCGGAAGTTTTGCCAAATCTCCATCCATCGAAAATACGCCATCGGAAACCACCATTCTGTACTTTAACAACTGCGATTCTTTCAGACATTTCTCCAGTTCTGCCATATCGGAATGTTTGTAGCGGGCACGTTGCGCCTTGCAAAGCCGAACTCCATCAATTATGGAAGCATGGTTCAGTTCATCCGAAATAATGATGCTGTCGTCGCCCAGTAAAGGTTCAAAAACGCCGCCATTGGCATCGAAAGCTGCACAATACAAAATGGTATCTTCAGTGCCCAGAAATTCCGACATCTTCAGTTCAAGTTCTTTGTGGATTTGCTGGGTTCCGCAGATAAAACGAACCGATGAAAGTCCGAAACCCCAATTATCCATAGTTTCCTGGGCCGCTTTTACCACTTCAGGATGATTGGCCAATCCAAGGTAATTATTGGCGCAAAAATTAAGCACCGACTTCCCGCCGGATACTGTAATCTGCGAACTTTGCGATGAAGTAATAATCCGCTCGTTTTTGTACAAACCCTGTTCTTTTAATTCCAGAAGTGTTTTTGCTAAATCCTGTTGTATTTTTCCGTACATGATTGTTCAGGTTAAAATTTAAAACAAAGTAATGGTTTCAACCACCAATAAAAAGTGACAAAACACAGTTGGCTATTTATTATTAATTGCGAAGGGTAAAATTAAAAAGGTTTTTCCGCCCTTTCCATTATTTTTTTTCATTATTTGGCAGAACTTTTTTCTGAAAACTAAAAAGTACAATACGATGAGAACAATGGTTTTAACCGGTATCCGAAAAATTGAAATGATTGACCGAAGCCAACCAGAAATCAAAAATGCGGACGATGTTCTGATTAAAATAAAATCAGTAGGCGTTTGTGGCTCGGATGTTCATTATTTTACCGAAGGAAAAATTGGCTCGCAGGTGGTAGAATTTCCGTTTGCTGTTGGCCACGAATGTTCAGGAATCGTGGTTGAAACCGGAAGTTCAGTAACCCATGTAAAACCCGGCGATCTGGTTGCCATCGATCCAAGCATTCACTGCGAAACCTGCGACCAGTGCCTGAGTGGAAGACCTCACACCTGCCGAAACAATCGTTTTCTGGGCTGTCCCGGACAAATAGAAGGTTGTCTGTCGGATTACATCGTGATGCCCGAATTTACCTGTTTCGCGCTCGGAGCATCGTTTAATCCAACCACGGCAGCTTTAATTGAACCTCTGACCATCGGAACTTACAGCGTTGAACTGGCAAAAACCAATTTTCAGGATAAAACCATTGGCATCTTTGGTGCAGGTCCAATTGGCCTGAGTGTATTGCTTGTGCTGAAAACCCAGCCAACCGGAAGGATTTTCTGCTATGAACCACTTGAATTCAGACAAAGAAAAGCGTTGCAACTAGGCGCCGACATTGCGATCAATCCTTTTATTGATGATGCCTTTGCAACAACCGAAAAACAGGAACCGCTTCTGCTGGACATTGTGTTTGAGTGCAGTGGCGACCAAAAAGCGGTTGACGATGCAACCAGGGTACTGAAACCCGGCGGCAAGCTGGTGTTGGTTGGCATTCCGCCGGAAGCAAAATATACGTTTGATATGGATTTAATGCGCCGGAAAGAAATAGCCATTCAAAATGTTCGGCGGCAAAACCATTGCATGGACAAGGCCATCGAACTAATTTCAAATGGATTACCTGTTGACCAGATGGTAACTCATCATTTTTCGCCCGAAGAGACACAGCAGGCGTTTGATCTGGTTGCTTCCTATCAGGATGGTGTAATAAAAGCGATGATCGATTTTAGCTAACAACAATTCTTTCACAAAAACGCAGAAGAATCATCAAAATAGTTGCAGGTAAAATTGTTTTTCATTTATTTTCGGCACTTAAGTTTTATCAAATTTTTTCATATCATTGCATTAAAAATATCTATCGATGAATCCAAGTAAACCAAGGGTAATTAAAGATTACGAAAAACTCGATTCTGAAATTCAGGAAAAAATTAAGCTTGAATATCCCAGCGGATACAGTGAGAATTTAATCTATTTCAACAACAAGGAAGGCAAGCGGGTAAGTGCGTTGCCATTCGAAACAGAAGACAAATATTATCTTGTTCGGATGACCGTTTACGAAGCAGAAAAGATCATCGAAGACGATGATGATTACGACAGCACAGGCTCACTCAAAGATAGTGCGAAAGAGGAATACGAAAGCAAATACTCTGACGATGAATTCCTTTCAACTGAAACAGAAGCTGAAGAGGTAGCCGATGTTGCTGATGACAATTACGATGACGATGATGATTTTGATGAAGAAGGTGCTGACGAAGATTAATTACCGGTCTGTTGAGTTACATATACACTGAGATTCATTTTCACGATTGAATAAATTAAAATTGGCTGTAAAAGTATCACCCGGATACTTTTACAGCCAATTCCATTTCTAATCTCGCAAAACGGACGCAAGATCAGATCACATTGACACTATTGTGGGGAAAGCAAGTCTGAATTGGTCACCGCACTCACCAAAGGTTTTTCGGTGATAACTGGTGATTCCGGTTTCACGGATTACCTGTCGGTGGTGCAAAGTTGGATAACCTTTATTTTTCGACCAATCGTACCTGGTAAATTCCTGATGGATCGTATTCATATAATCGTCGCGGTATGTTTTTGCCAGAATGGATGCGGCAGCTATCGACAGAAATTTGCCATCGCCCTTCACAATGCAGGTATGAGGAATTCCCTGATAAGTTTTAAACCGGTTGCCATCAATCAGCAAATGTTCAGGCTTTAGTAATAATTCATCGATGGCGCGGTGCATGGCCAGAAAGGAAGCATTTAAAATATTGATCCGGTCGATTTCATGGTTATCAACAATCCCGACCGCAAAAGCCAGAACCTGACTTTCAATAACCGGGCGAAGTGCATACCGTTGTTTTTCGGTTAGTTTCTTCGAATCATTCAGCAATTCATTTTCGAAATTCTCCGGAAGAATAACCGCAGCGGCAAACACAGGGCCAGCAAGGCAACCGCGGCCTGCCTCATCGCAACCAGCCTCAATCCGGCCTTCCTGAAGAAATAAAAGTAGCTTTTCTTTTATCATTTGTGTGTAATGCTTGTGTACATAAATCTGTTCGCCTCTCTTCGAATACTCCATTCGATACGCTTTCCTTCGATACGCTTCGCTACTCAGGAAGCACGCTTCCGGCCTCCTGTCTCCTGGCTCCTGTCTCCTGTCTCCATTAGGTATTTGCACAAATCCGGATACTTTTCCAAAGCAATCCGGCAGTTTTGTCCCAGCTAAACTTTTCCTTTTGCCTGAAACCTTTTTCAATCAACGATTCGCGAAGTTCTTTGTCCTGATAAAGTTTAACCATAGCATCGGTAATTTCGCTCACAACAAACGGATCGGCATACAATACTGCATCACCACCAACTTCAGGCAAAGAAGTTGTATTTGAACAAATTACAGGAACTCCCGCGTTCATCGCCTCGACAACCGGAATGCCGAAACCTTCGAAAAACGGAACAAAAGTCAGGGCAAGCGATGCTCCAAGAACCTGATGCAAAGCTTCATTTCCAAGTCGTCCGGTAAAAACAACATCGCTCCTGAAGCGCATTCCTTCAAAAGTCATTTCAATATCACGGGCTTTAAACATGCTTTCGCCAACAATCAGCAATTTGACATCCGATTCAATGGAACTGCGAAACGCATCGTATGCAAAAAGCAAACCTGTGATATTTTTCCGCGGATGCAACGATCCGATAAACAGAAAATAATCTTTCCCATCAGAATATTTTGCTCTTGCAATTAACCTTTCACCTTCCGAAGTCGGCGTGTAAAGCGTATTTATTCCATTGTAAACGACATCGATTTTGTCATTTTCAATGTTGTAAGTTTTGTGGATATCTTTCTTCGAAAAAGATGAAACAGTTACGATCCGTCGTGCTTTGCGCGCAAAAAGCGGAAAGAAATAATTGTAATACTTTGCTTTCAGCCAAGGTAAATCTTTTGGCCGGTGTGCAAAATTAATATCATGAATGGCTGCCACCTGTTTCACATTGGTAGTTAGTGACAAGTATCCGTCGGGAGAGAAAAACAGATCTGCTTTGTACTTTTTTAGGATTCGCGGAATCTGAAGTTCAAACCAGATGTACCAAAGGAACGGGTGCCTCGTTGGAGGCGACAATACGATCGGGGTCACATTTCCGGCGAAAATAAATTCAGGTGAAAACGGCCGGTCGAAAATAAACAGGAACTGGTGTTCAGGGTGATCACGCGTGATGCGCGACAAAGTTTCGAAAGTAAACCAACCGATTCCTTCGAGTTTCCCGTGAATCAATAAACGTGTATTTACTGCAATAATCATAAGTTTGTGTTGCGTGAGCGAATTGTAGTCAAATGTATAAAGTCTGTTCAAAAAATTGCTACTTTTGGCTCACTTTAATCAAACCAGAAAAAGCTACCCGATTGAAAAGGAAGTTCATTACAAATCTTTTACTGCTCCTTTTTCTGAATGTTTTAATCAAACCCTTCTGGATATTCGGAATCGACCTCACCGTTCAAAACATGGTGGGCGACGAAAGTTACGGTTTATACTTTTCGCTGCTCAATTTTTCGATGATCCTGAATATATTTCTCGACCTCGGAATTACCAGTTACAACAATAAAAACATTGC
>JAUYEQ010000182.1 GCA_030691295.1 Bacteroidota bacterium | reverse complement strand
GAAGAAATTGTACTAAACTGGCTCCCCAGATATACAGGAAGGCCTATTGAAGAATTTGACGATTTAATTTTGCTGACCAATTTCCATCTGTATGTGGATATGTTTGCGAAAAAATTCGGTGTTCCGGTTATCGGGGAAAATAAAAATATGCCCAACGCAAGCGCAGAGGGAATCACCATCATCAATTTTGGAATGGGCAGCCCGAATGCCGCTACCATGATGGATCTTCTAAGCGCGATTCATCCGAAAGCTGTTTTGTTTCTGGGAAAATGCGGCGGTCTGAAACCCAAAAATCAACTGGGCGATTTTATCCTTCCGATTGCAGCCATCCGCAGCGAAGGTACTTCCAACGATTATTTACCTCCTGAAATACCTGCACTTCCGGCATTTAACCTTCAACGGGCAGTTTCAACTGCCATCCGAAACCGGAAGCACGATTATTACACCGGCGTTGTTTATACCACCAACAAACGTGTTTGGGAATACGACGAACGCTTCAAAAAATACCTCGAAAAATCGAGGGCAATGGCCATCGACATGGAAACTGCCACCATTTTTACGGTTGGTTTTTACAATCAGATTCCTTCCGGAGCCTTGTTGCTGGTGTCAGATCAGCCAATGATTTCGACAGGTGTGAAGACCGATGCCAGCGACCAGATTGTGACCAACAACTTTGTAAAAGAACATTTGGAAACCGGGATCGATGCATTGCTTGAAATCAAAAACAACGGAGAATCGGTAAAACACCTGAAATTTTAATACTCAATTGAACGAATGACTTTCGAGGAAATAATCAGCAATCTTAAAAAGAAGATTTATCATCCCATTTATTTTTTAATGGGTGAGGAAACCTATTTCATTGACAAAATCAGCGATTACATTTCGGACAATGTGCTGACCGATGCCGAAAAAGGCTTCAACCAGACTATTTTGTACGGAAAGGATACTGAGCCGCACACTATTTTTGCCAATGCAAGAAGATTCCCGATGATGGCCAATTATCAGGTAATAATTGTTCGTGAAGCACAGAATATCAAAGATCTTTTTAAAAAGGAAAATGAAACAGAAAAGGAGAAGGGAAAAGAGAAGGCAAAACTACCTTTTGAGTCATATCTTGAAAATCCCTTAAAATCAACCATTTTAGTATTTTGTTACAAATACAAGACGATTGATAAACGAACAAGTGTTGCTAAACTCATTGATAAAACTTGTGTTCTGTTTGAAGCAAAGAAAATTTACGATAATCAATTGCCCGCTTGGATTGGTTCTTATCTAAAAAATCAAAATTACACCATAGCGCCCCAGGCCTCAGCCATGATTGCGGAATATTTGGGCGCCGACCTTAGCAAGGTGGCCAACGAGCTGGATAAACTAATTATTTCGTTGCCGGTTGGTTCTCAGATTACTCCTGACCAAGTCGAAAAAAATATCGGGATCAGCAAGGAGTTTAATGTGTTTGAACTTCAAAAAGCATTGGGAGAACGCAATTTTCTAAAAGCGAATAGGATAATTAATTATTTTGGCGCTAATCCCTC
>JAUYEQ010000174.1 GCA_030691295.1 Bacteroidota bacterium | reverse complement strand
AAACCGCCTGTACCGAAGTAATTGACCCATTTTTTGTTGAGGTAATACGCTCCTGCAGAATTCCCATTTCGCTGGCCAGTGTTGGCTGGTAGCCCACTGCTGATGGCATACGACCGAGCAAGGCCGACACTTCGGAACCTGCTTGCGTAAAACGGAAAACGTTATCGACAAAAAACAGGATGTCGCGACCCTTTCCAGTTGTTCCGTCGCCATCGCGTAAACTTTCAGCAATGGTTAATCCTGACAAAGCAACACGTGCACGTGCACCCGGAGGTTCGTTCATCTGACCAAAAACCAGTGCGAGTTTCGATTTTTTTAGCGCTTCCGGATCTACTTTCGAAAGATCCCAGTTGCCTTCTTCCATCGATTGTTTGAATTCTTCGCCATAGTCAACAATATTGGCTTCAATCATTTCGCGCAGCAAATCGTTTCCCTCACGGGTGCGTTCGCCAACTCCGGCAAATACCGACAATCCGCTATGACCAAGAGCAATATTGTTTATTAATTCCTGAATTAAAACTGTTTTTCCGACACCGGCGCCACCGAATAAACCGATTTTTCCTCCTTTTGCATAGGGTTCAATCAAATCAATTACTTTAATGCCGGTGAAAAGAACTTCTGTCTCTGTGGTTAAGTCCTCATAAAGAGGCGGTTCGTTGTGGATGCTGTACCCGTTTTTCGGTAGCATTTCCATTCCGTCAACCGGATCTCCGGTTACATTGAGCAAACGGCCCAGGGCAATTTCGCCTTTTGGCATGGTAATGGGTTTGCCGGTGGCAATCACTTCCATTCCCCGACGAAATCCATCTGTCGAATCCATTGCAATGGCACGAACAGTGTTTTCGCCAATGTGCTGTTCACATTCGAGCACAAGGGTATCCTCTCCTTCGCGTACAACTTCCAGAACATCATATATTTTAGGAAGACCATCTTCCATATCAAAACTGATGTCGATAACAGGTCCGATTACCTGTACTATTTTGCCAATACTTTGAGCCATATTTATTATTTTATGCTGAAAAGCTGAAAAGTTACTAATTTGAACGATTATTCTAAATGTTGTGATCAGGAAAACGACTTTGTTTGAAGGCTCTAATTAATGATCCCTGCTCATGATCATTTTTGCAAGTGCAACCATTTCTGCTTTGGTTTCTTTGGCTACATCTTTTTCATTCAGAACATCCAGTGCCGACTGGTAAAAATCTCCGATATTATTTTCGGTGATCTCTTTTATTTTCAACTTGGTATAAATATTTTTTACTGCCATTATTTTTTCCTGATGATCGAATTCGCATTTTTTAATCCATTCCAGAAGCTCCTTTTTTGTCGGTTCATCTGATAATTCCAGTGCTTTTAACAGGAGAAAGGTCTTTTTGTTCGATATGATATCGCCGCCTATTTTCTTCCCGAATTTTTCCTGATCGGCAAAAACATCCAGTAAATCGTCCTGAAGCTGAAAAGCAATTCCCAGATCAAGCCCAAAAACATACAATAAGTCGGCGATTCTTTCAGGAGCATTGGCTGCCAATGCGCCCATTTTCAGGCTGCATGCCAGTAATACGGCCGTTTTCAGACGGATCATATTCAAATATTCAGGAATTGAAACGTTCATTCTGGTTTCAAAATCCATGTCGTATTGCTGGCCTTCACATACTTCAAGCGCTGTGTCCGAAAAAAGGCGGATCATTTTACCAAGGTTTTCAGTTTCGCTTTTTTGTAAATAATTGTATGCCATGATCGACATCGCGTCTCCCGAAAGAATGGCAATATTCGGGTTGTATTTTTTATGCACAGCCAGTGAATTTCGGCGCATATCGGCCTGATCCATAATATCATCGTGCAGCAAAGTGAAATTGTGAAACACTTCGATTGCAAGAGCGGCAGGAAAGGCTTTTTCAATTTTGTCGGTGAAGAGGTTGCAGGCCATAAGAACCATTACCGGACGAAGTCGTTTTCCGCCCAATGCAAGCGTGTAGCCAACTGGTTCGTAAAGATTTGTGGGTTCAGTCTTGTTTAACCGAATTATTTCCCGGTTTATTTCTTCCGAAATAAGTATTTTTAACTCTTTGATTGTTTGCATAAGTATTGTCAATCAGTGAATTATATTCGGTTGTACAATAGTCTGTTCAGAAGTTCTTCCTTGAATTTGGGCGATACAGGCAATTGTATTTTATCTATCATCTCAACCACGCCACCATCGGTTTTAAGGTAACGGTTTACATTCCGGAGGCTAATAAGATGTGAGCGGTGTATTCTGAAAAAGCCGTGGGAAACCAACATGTTATCGAATTCGAGTAAGGTGCGGCTTATCAGTACCGATCTGCCATCAACAAAGAAAATACGCGAATAGTTTCGTTCTCCTTCGCATCTTACAATATCTTTTACCTTTACAATTGTGAATCCGTTAATTTCAGGAAGGGCAATGGTTGCATCGTCTTCATTGCCCGGTTTCAAGTTCGTTTTTAGTACTTCAACACGCTGTTTTTCGTGCAACACCGGAATTTCATTGATCCGATTGATTGTTGATCTGACATTTTCAATTAAAACCGGCTTTACAATGTAGTCGAAGGCAGAATACTTGAAGGCAGTGATAGCATAATCACTGTATGATGTTGTAAATACTACTTTAAAATCTACTTCAGAAATCTGTTCCAAAAGGCGGAATCCAGTTCCGTCAGGCATTTCAATATCTAAAAAAACAAGATCAGGATCAACTTCGTCAATCAATTTTATTCCCGAAGCCACAGAATCTGCTTCACCAAGAATTTTTATTTCGGGAAAATTCTGTTCTAAAATACGTCTTAAACCTCGTCGGGCCAATTGATCATCATCAATAATAACGGTATGATACATCTGGATTTTGGTTCTGATATTTTTTTTAAAAATACTACAAATGATCGGACTTGTGCAAAAAGTTCAATAAAAATTTATTTTATGCTGAAACAACTCTTTTATTTTCTTCTGCACAAAACTGCCGGCGTTTTGTTTATATGAATATTTTTGTCGGATTAATAAATTGAAAATGGCCGTTATCCTTATAATTGAAACCTCAACTGAAGTATGCAGCGTTGCACTTACAGCTGATGCAGTGCTGATTGATCTTAAAGAATCAAAAGAAGGGCAAAATCATGCCCGACTGGTAACTGTTTTTGCAGAAGAACTGTTAAGCCGAAACAATATAAAACCTGATGAATTATCGGCGGTGGCTGTTAGTAAAGGTCCCGGTTCATATACTGGTTTACGGATCGGGGTTTCAACGGCAAAAGGGATTTGTTTCGCCCGCAGGATTCCGCTTATTGCTATTGGCACGCTTGAAGCCATGACACGGCATGTTATTTTGAACCGAAAAGATTACAATATTCCGGAGGATAAGCCAACGCTGTTTTGCCCGATGATTGATGCCCGCAGAATGGAGGTTTTTTCGATGTTGTACAATGAAGATGGTTCGGTATTGAAGCCGATCAGTGCCGAAATTATCGATGATACGTTCCTTTCCAAAGAACTGGAAGAGAATCAGGTTGTATTTTTCGGCAATGGGGCGGAGAAATGCAGACAATCATTGCAAGCGCCCAATGCCCTGTTTATTAGTGAAATAGAAGCATCGGCTAAATACATGTGCCAGTTGGCCTGGGAATTGTACAACAAAAACAAATTTGAAGACGTTGCTTATTTTGAACCTTTTTATCTGAAGGATTTTGTAGCTACTGTTTCCAAGAAAAACCTGCCGGGATGAGAATTACAATGATTATTGGTTTTTTACTTGTGAGTTTACTGAATGTGAACTCGCAGCCAATTGAAGAGATGGAATACCTGCTCCGGTTTGGATTTATCCATGGTGGTAAGGCGACAGTAACTGCGCAGAACGTAAAATTAAATAAGAAACCTGCCATTCATTACCATTTGAGGGGGAGAACAATCGGACTGGTGGATAAAATTTACGAAGTGAACGATGTGTACGAAAGCTGGGTCAATCCTCAGACATACCTGCCTGTGAAATCGATACGTAATGTCAGGGAACAAAAATACCGGTTTTATGATGAGGTGACCTACGATCATGAGAATGATTCGCTTTTCAGTATAAAATCTGGTCGAATGAAGGTTCCGGATAATGTAAACGATATGGTCAGTGTTTTCTTTTATATCAGGCAAAACCATTTTTTCGATAATTTGCTGTCAGGTAAAAACGTTGAAATACCTGTATATCATGGCGATGATTTGTTTATTATGCATTTGGAGTATCTGGGAATTGAAACCATTGATACAAAAATCGGTAAAAAGGTATGTTACGTTGTTTCGCCAAAAGTGCCAAAAGGGAAACTTTTTAAAAGTTCGGACGACCTGAAGATTTATATTACGAAAGACGAAAGCAGGTTGCCGATCTATGCTGAATTTAATTTACTGGTTGGGTCACTCAAATGCGAATTGATTTCGTATAAAATAAATGGGATGGATCAATTGGCCAAACAATAATATGTTGATAGTGAAATATTTGAAAAAATATAA
>JAUYEQ010000498.1 GCA_030691295.1 Bacteroidota bacterium | reverse complement strand
AACTTCTCCGGATAACGAATGGTAGTTCCGTCATTTAACCAAACCAGCGTTCCATCGGGCAGTTCAATTTTGGTACGCGTACCGGGTTTTGTATAAATTTCGCGTACCGAAACGGTTGCAAGTTCATTGACGATTTGGGTGGGATTGTAATACAGGTAAAGTGAAAGTAAAGTTATTGGAAGAATTAGTATGGCCGCAATTCTGGAAAAAATGCGGTAAATTCGGAAAATTCCAGAGCGTGGATTTTGCAGATGGCTGTTTTCGCTGTTGATTTGGTGATGTACCTGATTCAGCATTTTATCAAAATCGGGTTTTGTTCCGGTTAAAAGGATGCTTGAGTTTGTCCATATTTCACCAAGCATTTTCCTTGATTCAACATTGTTTGCTTTATCTTTTAACCAGATACGAACCATCTCTGATTCTGTGTCACTGGTTTTTCCTTCAAGGTAATTTTTTAGTTCCGTGTAATTCATTTATTCCTATTTCTTGCTTTTTATTATACTACGTATTCAGATACAATTTACCCCTATCCGCCAGTAAAAAATAATTGGTAAAAGAAATGAAATTGAAACCCAAAGTTACCGATGCAGCAATAAAAAGTAGAACAACAAACCAAGGATGTCGTTTTTACCCAATTTTTCACGGAGAAATTTCAAGGCTGAAGTCATTTGATTTTCAACGGTTTTGACCGAAATCTCTAATCTTTCGGCAATTTCTTTGTTCGAAAATCCCTGTTCGCGGCTTAGTTTGAAAATTTCTTTGCGTTTTTCCGGCATTTCTGCAATTAACTGATTTGCCAGGCCTTCAATATTGCGAAACTCAATGCCGAATTCAGTTTCGTTACTTGAAAATCCTGCGGACTTTGTAAATTCATCTATTCTTCTTTTTTGCGATTTTTCAGTACGAAGCCATGAAATAGTTTCGTTGTAGGCTACTGAAAATAAAAAAGATTTAAAGGAAAGGTGTTCGTTTATTTGAGCTCTTTTTTCCCAAATTTTCAGAAAAACAAGCTGGGTGATTTCTTCCGCAGCAAAAGTGTCTCTTGTAATGCTTAACGCAAATGCATAAAGTTTCTCGGAGTATTTATGAAACAAAGCATCAAAGGCTGAAAAATCCTCCTTTTTCAAACTTTCAACATATTCCTTGTCCTCTTTAAATTGCATTTCAGAATTTAATTAAAGTGAAAGGACAAAGTAAGGAAATTAAATTTGGTTTTCTTTTTACATTACGCCCAGTTCCCGTCGCAATAACCGGACTTCATCCAGGGAAGGTTTTCGTGGTTGTAAAATGGAGTGAGTTGCATGGCCATTTCCTTCATTTTGGAATCGTCCATTGGCCTGAAATTGCGGAGTATTTCAAGATTCGATTTGACCACCTCCAGGCTGTCCATTCCAAGCACAATGCCATCGGGGCCTTTCAGCGACAAGGCATACCTAACCAAATCTTTGGGATCAAGTTCTTTGATGGTTTCCCGCGGACGGATTACTTTCATCAGCATTACTCCCATGTCGTTGGTTTTTGCTGCGGGTATTGCCTGTTCCTGTCTTTCTTGCGGGTTGGTTGCTTTATTGTAATGGTTCATGGCCATAAGCATACTGTCGAAAATGCCTTTCTCTGCCATAAATTTCATTGCTTCGGCTTCGGTGTGGCCGGAATATCCGATGAAGCGGGTGACGCCCTGTTCTTTTAATCTACTGATAACATCAATCAGACTGCCTTTTTTGCTAAGGTTGGCCATGTCGGCTGATTGTATATCATGAATTTTAAGCATATCCACATGGTCAGTTTGCAAACGTTTTAGGCTGGCCTCTATTTGTCGCATGGCTTCGTCCGGGTCGCGACTGGTTACTTTTGTGGAAATGAAGATTTCTTTGCGTCGTGTTTTTAGCACTTCGCCCAACCGTTCTTCACTGGTAAATCCAAGTTTTTTGTTTTCGTACGCCCAGGCGGTGTCCCAGTAATAAAGTCCGTTGTCCAAAGCATAATTCAGGAGATTGAATGCTTCTTCGGCACTTTCGATGGTACAAAAGCGACTGCCAAGACCAATGGCAATGCGTGGAATGCGCACACCTGTTTTGCCAAGCATTGCTGTTGGCAAACCTTTGGCATCGTATGCCGAACTTGATCCGGACATCCGGAAAATATTGCACGATGGTAACAATCCTGTACCAGCTAACAGTAACCCTGTTCCTTTGATAAATTTGCGGCGCGAGAAGTTTGAGTTTTCCATTATTTTCATTTTTATATTTTCAAACAACCTGATAAGCTAAATAGTTTTTCAAACACTTTTGTCGTAACCAATCTTCTCAGCTTCAATTTCTACCAGCAGATCCTCGCGGCAAATGTCGGCCTGAACAAAACTCAGAGGTACTTCACCAAAATGATTCCGGCAGATGGCTTTTACAACTGGAATATCGGCTTCATTTTTCACATAAACGCGCACATAAGCATATTGATCGGGAATGATGGTGAGTTTCGGGGCGTGTAATTTCAGGTTCTTTTTACCAGTGAGCAACTCAATGTGATCAATCGTAATCCGGGTTTGTTCTTCGATATCATTCAGCCCTATGGTTTCCTGCCCGGCAATGGAAGCTGTTCCGGAGATAAAAACCCGCGACTGGTTTCCGCTCATCATCAGTTTAGCC
>JAUYEQ010000143.1 GCA_030691295.1 Bacteroidota bacterium | reverse complement strand
AAACAATTTGGAAGAAAGATAAAAAAAATAGATAAAAAATAATGCTCATAAAATTTGGATTACAACATAGAAGGATATCGCTTTGTTTAACAGGTTTACTTATTCAGAGCACTATCCTTTGCCGTTGGCTTTAGCCGACGGAGGGATTATTTATTCACCTCTACCCAAACCCCCGGTATTACCGACAAATAATTCTTGTCGTACATGGCTTCTGTCTGGATATTCGGGAAATAGTATTTCCCCAGATACGACGCATTTAGAAATACCAGATAGGTTTTCGATTGTCCTTCTTTCAGGTCAAAATAGGTCATCACTTTATCATCGCGGAAGTCGCGGTAATCAAACGAATCTTCATTTACAGAAGTAGTTTGGTTAAACATGCGGGTATTCCTTATTTCCCAGCCCGATGGAACCTGAAAAGTCAGCGCACAGTCCGAAACATCTTCGATCGACTTATTTCTGATTTGGACAACCGCCATAAAATCGGTTCCCTGAGCCAGTTTGGTAATGTCGATCGGCGTTTTGTCCTTGCCAATAAATTTGACAGTGGTTTCCAGATTTCGATCTGTTTTCAACGATTGCCCGGCTTTTGGAATTCCTTCGGTGTAGTAATTCACAAAAACGGTTCCGGGGGAAGTATTCTTGATTTTTACCTGTTGTTCGGCTGGTAGCTCTGTTGTTAAAGCGGTGCTGAATAGCGCGGCAGTTTTAATGCTTTCGTTTACTTTCTTGTTGATGGTCAGTAAGTACGACAAGCCTTTCCGGTCGGCGTTCATCTTTTCCATCGTTTTACTCACCGCAATCAGTGCAAACGAAGTGGTTTGCGTATTCATCCATTCGTCGCTGTTTAAACTTTTGGCGATGTGCTCGTAAAGCGTAAACATGTTGTTCTGATCATTCATCCTGACCATACAAAGCAGCAACATCGCACGGTCGCGGGTTTGGTCGCCGTAGGTAAAGCCATTGAAATTTTCAGCCGGACTGGTATTTCGCATGTCAATCAGTTCGTAAGCAGCTTCAGGCCGACCGGCTTCGGCATAAGCTCCGGCCAGGAACCAGCGTCCGGCTGTGGGCATGGTCTTGTCTTCGCGCAAGCGGTTCATCGCGCTAAAGCTTGGTTTATCAGCCAATGCCAGCGTATATAAACGGTATGCCTGCACCACTTTCTGATACGGCAAATTCCCTCTCCAGTCGGAAGCCATGCGCGCCTGATAAGTCAGCCAGCTTTTTTTCATCTGCGCCGGAATGGTAAACCCTTTTAGTTCGGCTTCGCTGAAAAAATGCCCGGCATAATTGGTCAGCCATTCATCGTTTGCGGCCATTCCCGGCCAGAATCCAAAGGAACCATCTGTATTCTGATGTTTTGTCAGTTTCGAAATTCCAGCCTGAATATTCGCCGACGTTTGTCTTTTTTGTTCCTGATCAAGCTCCTGAATTCCTGAAAGATAGAGTTGCGGGAAAACTGACGAAATGGTTTGTTCGGTGCATCCGTGCGGGTACTGAATCAGGTAATTCAACCGTGAACTCAGGTTAACCGAAGGAAGTCCACTGACAGTCACCACCGCTTTATTGCTTCCTTTTATTCCAAACGGAACCAGCGAATGGCTTGCTTCTTCTCCGGATTTCAGGAGTTTGGAAACATTTCTGGAAACAGGTAATTCTTTGGTTTTTACCGGAATATTGATTTCGTATTTGGTCGATTCATTGCCCGATGAAGCCGTCAGACTGATGGTTCCAAATCCGGATATTTCCGACGTTTTTATTCTGAATTCGACTCCTTTTTCGCCAATTTCAGTAAAATTCAAACTTGTTTCTTTGGCTGAAAGTATGCTGAAATGTTCAGAGCATTTGATTTTAACATGCACATTTTTCAGCGCTGCGTCCTGTGCAAAAACCGATACCGGAATGGTAATTTCTTCATCGAAGCCAAGACTTCGTGGTGCAACCGGCAGTAACATGAGCGGACTTTTTACGGCGCTCGTTTTTTCGGTGCTTCCATAAGAACCTTCATTTCCGGCAATAATCATGGTTCGCACCGATCCTGAGTAAGCGGGAATATCGAATGTATGTTTTCGTGTTTGGCCTTGTTCGACGCGGAACGGACCCGCAAAGCGAACGACTGGTTTAAAGCGGTTGGCTTTATTTTTCGACGGATCAACTGGATTCATATCACCACCGATTGCAAATAGTTTTTCAATCTTTCCGCCAAAAGCGCCGAGCACATCGTCAAACAAATCCCAGGTTTTCACGCCCAGCGCTTCACGCTTATAAATACCAGTCCAGGGATCAGGCGTATTAAATCCTGTCAGGTCGAGCAAACCCTCGTCCACCATGGCAACGGTGTAATTCATCGCTTTTCCGTTTTTTTCGCTCACCGAAAAGCTGAGTTGTCTTTCAGGTCGGAACTCGGCGGGAATTTGCAGTACCGGAAACAATCTGGAACCAGGATTTTCAACAGGAATTGGAATTACGCCGTACATCCGGATTGGATGGTCGTTGTTTCGCTGTCCGAAAGGTTGAATCAGACTAATGTGAATGTAGGCGCAGGGAGCCATCGCTTCAGTGGCTTTTATCTTCAGGTCGTTGTTTCCGGCAGTGGTGTTAACCCAAAATTTATCGGTTACGCTGGTGCCGTTTTCAATGGTAATCAGCGCCCTTCCCTTGTCAGGAGCAGGAAAACTAATGTGGATATTATCTCCGGCAGTGTATTTCTTCTTGTCCGAAGTAAAACTCAGCATGGTGGCCTGACTGGACGACTGGTCTTCGTAATAGTAATCGGGTCGGTTATAAACGGTTTGGCTGCTTGTATGACCAGAAGTTGATTGAACCACAATCAAATATCGTCCCCATTCCAATTTACTGAACGCTTCGCTGACAGAAACCGGAGCCGACTTGATATCCAATGTTTTCGACAAAACAAGTCTGGCGTTGTTTCGCGAAATATAACTGCCAATATTCTGATCGGAAGATTCCCACCACCAGCGCCATTCCATTTTGTAAACCATCAGTTTAAGCTGGTCTGTAATGGCTTCTCCTGAAGGATCAACGGAAATCAGTTTCATGGCTGAATTTTCGTCCACTTTTATGTATTCGCTGTTTTCGTCGGCGCGGGCGATAAAAAGCCCTGCATATTTGCTGAATGGCGAATATTTCTTCGTGAACTGGCGGATACTTGCATCGCCACCGGGTTCAAAAATACGAACCGTGAAATCAGCATTCAGCATTCCCGGCGCGTCGGTAATTTTCCCCAACTGAAGCGGTAAATTCAGGTTCCCGTTTGCATCCGATTTGCTGTCGATCAGCGTCTTGGTTTCGTATTTAAATGATTTTGTGGCATCATCGAAACCAAACATAGGGAATTGATCGAATTTGGTTTGACCGGCCCTCAAGCTAAGGTCAACAACAGTGCGCAAGCCCGGCGATTTAATTCCGGTCAGCCAGTTCGATTCAATCAATGCCGTAGCCTGCTGATCCTCACTCCTGATCAGTTCATTTTTGGTTGTGAAATTGATTTTCAGGCGGTTGGGTTTAATGGTTTCAATGCGCAAATATTTGGTGAATTCGGCGCCTCCAATGGAAACGATTGCTTTCCATGTTCCTGTTTCAGCATCTGCAGAAGTGGCTGTACGAAAAGTTAGTAATCGCCTGTTATCCAGGTTTTGTATCAGTTTCTGAATGATTTGTCCTTTGGTATTCACCAATTTGAAAATAACCGGGTGTTTATCGGGAAGTGGCGCGTATCTGTCATCAATAAAAACAGAAGTATAAATAGAATCTCCTGGCCGCCACACACCACGTTCAGTATAAAGAAATGCTTTAATACCTTCCTGAATGATCTCACCTGAAACATCAAACTGACTCAACGATAACGCATTGGGATCGTTGAGTTTTAGAAATGACTTTTGCCCGTTTTGTTCTGCCACCAGCATCAATGGTTTTTGTGTTACCTGAATCGTACAAAATCCTTCCTCATTTGATTCTCCCGTTCCAATCACCTGCAACTGATAATTATAAACTTCCAGCCTGGCTCCTTTTAATGGCAACGCTGTTTGAATGTCGGAGCAAACCACCAAAACTTCGTTGGCATTTCCTATTTTTGCAATAAGTCCAATATTACTCACCAGAATATTTCTCTTGATGTTCCGGTCGCTGGTGAAATAAGCCCGCGAACAGGGATTTTCGCGCAACCGCCAATTGTAGTATCGGTCGTTGTAATCGTTTTGCCAGGTATCCGGATTTTCCCAGTAATCTTTTTCATTTTCCAGCGCGTTGTTGCTGTCATACAGCTCAACTTCCTCCTTATCCGGACTTTCTGCACAAACATATACTGAATAAGCTTTTTGCATTCCAATCTCCACCTGATAGACAGCTCCTTTTTCGATGTTAATGTGTTTGGAAAGGTCGATTGAAAAGGCATTCCATTTATTGAAATTGACAAATTCGCTGGTCACCAAATCAATCCGTTTGCTGTAAATCAGTTTCCCAACCCGCTTCATGTCGTAAGTGTCGCTCAACGACCGGTCCTGAAGAAAATTAATCATGTTTGAAGGGAATATTTTCACGATTCGAAGGTCAACAGCTTTCAGGTTAACAGCTTCAAAAGGAAAAATAACCGAACCGTTATTGGGCATAATAACTCCGCGACCGGGCAAACGCAATGCCGGTTTTAGAAACTGGAAATCAATCATCGTTTCTATCCCATCGGGAAGCGATTGTCCATTTATATTTTTGATATTCTTATCGATTACCAATTGATATTCTCCAACCAATCGTTCATGCAGATAAAGAGTCAGTTGGTTGCCTTCCACTGCAATTTCTGATGGTCCGGTACCTTTCAATTCAACCAATCCTTCCAAATCCTGTTGGGTATCAATCGGGTCTGAAAATGTTAGTTTTACTTGCTGCTCAGGTTCATGAATAACATTGGTGTTCATCAGTTTGAAAACATTAATGGCAGGAATTTCAATCTGTTTTTCGCCTTTTTCTTCTACATCCACGACTTTTCCGTTCCATGAGAGGTCAACCGATGAAACCATGTCTTTTCGCTGGATGTTTATAACCGAAAACAGATGCCGATTTTCACCAGTCTGATGATCCCATTGCACAATCAGGTCCTTTCCTTCCTGTTCAGCCTCAATTATTTGTTCCACATCTTCCGGTTTAAGTGGAACGGATGTAAGTATTTCTCCATGAAGCGAATACTGATTGGCTTGTTCTGGTGAACCGGGCTTTAATCCTTTCACCGACACCGAAAAATTACGTTTCAGTGTGAAGGTGTTAAACTTCAGTTTTTCGTATTTCGCCGGAACATCCATCACTCTTTTCAGGAGAAAAGTAATGATATACTCGGTTCCTTCTTTTAGGTTTTCAGTGGGTTTAAATGTAAAAACTCCTTCGTTGTAAGTGCATTCTCCCTTCACGGAAGGTTCAATCGAAAACATTTTTGCCAGATCGACCGACTCTTTTTTGCTTTCGAATGACGTTGCAACCGCCCTTGTCAGCATCACTTTAAAGCTTGAATTTACGGGGATAATTCCACTCGAATATTCTTCGATATAGGTGCTGAAACCCGGATCAACTTCCATTATACGAATAACCTGATCGGATTTAACTTGTTGCTTACACGAATACAAACTGCCAAAGAATAACACTATAAAAAGGAGATCAAGGGTTGCCAAATTTTTCATGGAAAGGTGATTTTATATTTTATATAAAGTTAGACATTTTAGGCGAAAATAAATCGTAAAATTGCAGGATTAAAAATAACCACATAGACACAACTTGTCCCGATTGCTCGGGATGGTTCACATAGAACAAAAACAAACTATGTGTTCTATGTAATGTGACATATTTAGTGTCGTATTTTTCAAAAGGAATAGAACGCGGATTCTCACGGATTAAACGGATAAACGCAGATAATCATTTGAGCGGATTTAATACTGATTTTATTCATGCAAGCATGAATGAGAATACTGTGAATGTATGAAAATCATTCCGACTTGTCGGAATTAAAATCCGTTTAAGATCCGCTATACCAGCGGAAATCCGCGTTCTATTCTTAGTTGTTCAAATTGAATTTTACAACATTATTTAGTTCCTATTACTTATTTGTCTATGAGGTTCAAAACAGACTATGAAACGAATTGGATTATTATCTGACACCCACTGCACACTGAGCAATCGCGTTTTTAAATTCTTTGAACCGGTTGACGAAATATGGCATGCCGGCGACATTGGCAATGCCGAAACTGCCGACCAACTTTCGGCTTTCAAACCCTTTCGGGCAGTATATGGAAACATCGACGATCACGTTGTGCGGCGCATGTTTCCTCTCGATCAGCGTTTTTTTTGTGAAGAAGTGGATGTGCTGATGACCCATATTGGTGGCTATCCCGGAAAGTATGAACAACGTATCAGAACACTATTCTATAATAAGGCACCGCAACTTTTCATTTCAGGGCATTCACATATCCTGAAAGTGATTTACGACCCGAAATACCACTTGCTACATATCAATCCTGGAGCCGCCGGAAACAAAGGCATTCACCAGGTTTGCACGGCCGTGCGGTTTGTTATCGACGGAAAAAACATCAAAGATCTGGAAGTATTGGAATTTGAACGTAGCGCATTTAACGGGGAATGACACCGATTGCAGTCAACCCACTTTAATCCGATTGCAGGGCGAATGTAATTTGTATAACTACTTGTTTTTTAGGTGTAAATTCGAGTGAAAGAAATTAAGACAAAATATGCTCA
>JAUYEQ010000138.1 GCA_030691295.1 Bacteroidota bacterium | reverse complement strand
AAAAAGGCGATGTATTTGTTGGGGTCGACAGTTTGCAGTTTGAATTTTATGACCAATTTACAGATTATCTCAAATCACATAAAGGACAGGAAGTTAACGTGGAGGTTGTGCGCAACAAGGTGCCAAAAACCATTCCTGTAACAGTGTCTGAAGAAGGCACTCTAGGATTTTATCCCGAATTTTTTGAAAGCGCCATCGGATTTCTTGAATTTAAAACCGTTAGCTATGGCCTTGTGGAATCCATTCCAGCAGGGTTCAACAAGGGAATTAGCACGATTAACGACTACCTGAAGCAGTTCAAGCTCATCTTCTCGCCTAAAACAAAAGCGTATGAAAGTTTGGGCGGCTTTATTGCCATAGGAAATATTTTCCCGGGAGTTTGGGACTGGCATTCGTTTTGGAACATGACCGCGTTTCTTTCTATCATTCTGGGTGTTATGAACCTGTTACCTATTCCTGCACTTGATGGCGGACATGTAATGTTTCTACTTTTTGAGATGATCACAGGCCGCAAACCGGGCGACAAATTTCTGGAGTATGCCCAGATTGTAGGAATGGTATTACTACTTTCACTCGTTATTTTTGCCAATGGCAACGATATATTTAAACTTTTCAAATAAAGAACTGAAGTTGTTATTTTTATTACTTTTGCACAAACCATTTAAACTTTAATAGTATGAACTTATTAATTATTGCCGGTATTATTGGACCTCAGGAACTAATTATTGTATTGGTTGTAGTTGTCCTGATGTTTGGCGGAACCAAAATTCCTGAACTGATGAAAGGCCTTGGCAAGGGAATAAAGGAATTTAAGAACGCCTCAAAATCGGAAGAAGAAGAAGCAAAAAAGGATACTGAAAAGATTGAAAAATAGTTGAAGGAAAACCCCGCTATCGCGGGTTTTTTTTTGCCTCTTAGCTCAATTGCAAATCAGGTTTTTTATTCATTATTCTGGTAAGGTTTTTGAAGCAGCAGCCACACACAAAACATTATAGCCATGAAACGAATTATGCCGAAATTTTCTGCTTTATTTATTTTAACCTTCGTTTTATTTTCATGCAACCTTGAAAAAGGCGCGAAAATGGAAACCATCACAGGTAAATCAAACGAAGTAGTAATTGTAATTGGCAAGGAAGTGTGGACTGGCAGGGTTGGATCGGCGATCAGGCAGACACTGGCGCAACCACAGGCATCACTTCCGCAGGAAGAGCCAATTTTTTCGCTGATAAATGTACCTCCTGAAGCATTTATTAATATTTTTAAGACCAGCCGAAATCTCATTACGGTTAAAATCTCGCCAACCACTACCAATCCGAAAGTTGAATTTACCAATGATGTTTATGCCTATCCACAGGCGGTGGTAAATATTCAGGCAACTTCGTCCGAAAATTTCGAGGAGATGTTCAATGCGAACAGTGAAAAAATAATTGGATTTTTCCTGAAAGCCGAAAAGGATCGTTTAAAGAAAACTTATATGGATGCGCATGAGAAATCGGTTTACAATACCTTGCTCAAGGAATTTAGTCTGGAACTATATGTCCCCACAGGATTTAAGATTGTAAAAAAAGATTCGAATTTTGTCTGGATCAGATATGATACGCCCCTAATTACCCAGAATATTGTTTTGTATTCTTATCCGTATGATTCTGACAGTACATTTACGCCTAATTATCAGTTGGGCAAACGTAATCTGATAATGAAAGCCAATGTTGCGGGACCACTTCCGGGAAGTTACATGACCACCGAAATGGAAGTACCAATGGATTTTAATATCCTGAATTATAATGGAAATTATGCCTCTGAAATGCGCGGTTTGTGGAGGGTTGAAAAGGATTTTATGGGCGGTCCTTTTGTTAGTCTGGCGGTTTTGGATGCCAGCCGTCGCAGAATTGTTACAGTTGAAGGAAATGTTTATGCCCCGAGAAATCCCAAACGAAATTATTTACGACAAGTTGAGGCGATGATTTATTCGCTTGAATTTCCGGCTCAGGCAATAAGTGATAAAATAACCAAACAACTCGAAAGCGGAAATTAGAAGAAGTTTGGAGTGCCTAAAGTTTTTAAAGTGCCTGAAGTTAGTGGTTTCCACAAATACTTTAGGCACTTCGCATTTCAGGCACTTCGAACTTCGTTATTAAAAGAAATCTTCCGAAGTGTCCTGGTCTTGTTCAATGCTTTCCGGATCATTGCAGTTGAGGTTTACATTGAAATTGGCAGGCCGTACAAAAGCACTTTCGTCACTGTAAGGCAAATTTTTATCGGCATACACTTTCTTCATGTAATATCCCCAGATAGGAAGTGCCATACTTGCTCCCTGACCTGATTGCAGATCCTCGAAATGAATACTTCTCAACTCGGCGCCTGTCCACGAACCATTTACCAATTGCGGTGTGATTCCGATAAACCAGCCATCCGACTGGTTCTGTGTTGTACCTGTTTTAGCGGCAATCTGGCCTTTGAAGCCGCCATACTCAGGCTTCCAGCGCAATCTTCCTCCCGATCCTGCATCAACTACGCCGCGCATCAGTTCGATCATCAGGTAAGCAGTTTGTTCGTCAATTGCATCATGTCTTTCGGGCCTGAATGTCGAAATCATATTTCCATGACGGTCTTCGATACGGGTTACAAAAATCGGTTGCGTATAAACGCCTTTGTTGGCAAATGAACTGTATGCGCCAACCATCTCGTAAAGTGTAATATCGGCAGTACCCAGAAACATTGCCGGAACCGGGTCAATCGGACTGTAAACACCCATCTTCCTCATCACATCGGCCACCGCCTGCGGATTGAACTGTTTCATTACCCAGGCAGAAACCTGGTTTACCGAATGTGCCAATCCCCATTTCAGGGTAACCATTTTGTCATCGAATTTTGTTTTTCCTGAATTTCTTGCCTCCCAAATACGTCCGTCAGGCAAAATAAATTGTTGTTTCACATTTGGCACCTTGCTGCACGGCGAAAGTCCGTTCTGCATGGCCAGTGTGTATAAAAAGGGCTTTACTGTCGATCCAACCTGTCTTTTTCCGCCCTTTACCATATCGTACATAAAATGACGGTAATCTGGTCCGCCAACATAGGCTTTTACATGGCCTGTATTAATTTCCATCGACATAAATGAAGAGCGGAAATAGCTGTAATAATATTTTATGGAGTCAAGCGGGGTCATGGTAGTGTCGCGGTCGCCTTTGTATGAAAATACGGACATTTCAACCGGTGTATCAAATATTGTTTTGATTTCGTCCCAGGATTTACCAGCTTGTTTTGCTATGTGGTATCGTTCAGTTTGTTTAATCGATTGTTCGAGTATTTTTTCAATGGATTCACCGGTCATTGTATTTGAGAACGGCTTGTTTTTTAATTTTTTCAGATGCTTGTTAAAGGCTGGCTGTAAATTGTTTTTCAGGTGTGTGGTCACTGATTCATATGCATACTTTTGCATGCGTGAGTAGATGGTTGTAACAATACGAATTCCGTCGCGGTATAAATTGTACGATGAACCATCCAGTTTTTTGTTTTTATTGCACCAGCCATACAATGGATTCATTTCCCATTCAACTGAGTCTTCCCTGAATTTTTGCATTTGCCAGGCAGCATAATCCGATCTGACAGGTTTTCTTGCATTCATAGCAATGCGGAGGTATTCCCTGAAATAAGGCGCCAGTCCGGTTTTGAAATCCACTTTGTGGTAGTCTAGTCCGAGCGGCAATGCTTTTGCCGAATCGCGAACAGCTTTCGAGATATATCCGTATTTCTGCATTTGTGACAATACCACGTTCCGGCGTTGAAGTGTAAGTTCGGCGCGCCTTACAGGGTTGTAAAGCGATGAATTTTTTGCCATCCCGACCAGCATTGCGGCTTGTTCGAGCCGAAGCGAATCGGGAGTTGTATTAAAATAGATGGCTGCTGCCGATTTAATTCCTACAGCAAGGTTCAGAAAGTCATATTTATTAAGGTACATCGTGAGGATTTCCTCTTTGGTGTAACTTTTTTCCAGTTTTACAGCAATCACCCATTCTTTAAATTTCCGTATAATAAGCTCCAACTTATTATCGAGGACATCTCGTGGGAAAATCATTTTGGCCAATTGCTGGCTAATTGTACTACCTC
>JAUYEQ010000124.1 GCA_030691295.1 Bacteroidota bacterium | reverse complement strand
GAAGAGAAAGCCACTTATGTGTTCACACAAGCTGGGAAATGGGCCAACTTTCAACCTGCTTTGGAAAATAAAAATGAAATGCAAAAAGGAGAAAAACTGCTTTGGAACGTCAATATCACAAAGTTAAAACTGGCAAAAAATCTCCTCACTTTTGGCTATTCGGGAGAATTAGACAACCGTACTTTTAACAATACCACCGACAAGTTCAGTTATAAAGATACTTCCTGGACGAAATCGAGCA
Organism: Bacteroidota bacterium; assembly: GCA_030691295.1. Classification (GTDB taxonomy): domain Bacteria; phylum Bacteroidota; class Bacteroidia; order Bacteroidales; family Prolixibacteraceae; genus Aquipluma. The sequence goes on along the minus strand of JAUYEQ010000124.1, from coordinate 5,128 downwards.
ATGGATTCGACAATTTAAAGTGACCGAAACCACCCATGCTTTCTATGTTTCCGACGAATATAATGTGCGCTTTTTAAAACTAAAGACAGGTTTGCGCTTTGAAACGACTCAAACAGTTGGAAATGCCGAAACCACTTCGTTGGAAGGTGATAAATCATACGGTCTGTTGTTACCGTCGGCATCAGCTACTTTTAATATCGACAAAACCCAATACATTACACTGAACTTTGGCCGCCGCATACGCCGCCCTGGTTTTAAAGACCTCAACCCATTTACCGAACAGAAAGAACCAACCAAAATTTCGAAAGGAAATCCAGCGCTAAAACCGGAAAAAGCATGGGCGTACGAAGTAGGTTACCTGAAGAACTTCGATAAGTTTAATGTGGGAGCCAACCTGTTTTACCGCGACATAACCGATGTAATTCAGAAAACAATTACTGAAGACGAAAATAACATTGTAACCGAGCAACCTCAAAATGCAGGTCGCGCTTATGTGGCTGGTTATGCGCTTATGTCAACCCTGAACCCTTTCGATTTCTGGCAGCTCACCGCCAGCTTTTCACAGTTCGAATCTGAAATTACCAGCGGCGACTATCGGGGCGATGCGCTGGCCGATCAGTACAAATGGTCGGCAAAAGCCATCACCGATTTCACGTTCCCAAATGGATGGTCGGTGCAGTTGTCCGGAAATGCTGTCGGCCCAAAAATTTCGAATACAAAGAAGGAAAGCACCATCTGGTTTGCCGACTTCGGGGTAGAAAAAAGGATACTTACCAACGGTGCATTTACTTTCCGCATGACAGATGTATTTGACAGTCTTTCGAAAGTGAAAACCGAGAAAACGGACAAATCGGTTACCAACGAAACTGAATACGGTTTGGGACAAATGTTTTTAGTGGGGCTAAACTGTAAATTCTAAAACTTCGATAACGATGTTCACTTACAAACAAATAAGAGCCTGGCACAAATGGCCGGGAATCCTTTTCCTTTTTCCTGCTTTTCTGATCAGCATAACTGCCATATTATTGGCATTGGATGGTTTTTTGCACATGGATCGGGTTAAAATTAATCTGCCATTTACAACTGATACCTATTCTGAAATTGAAATAAAGTCGATGGTTGTAGCTGCCGACCGGCAATATATTGGTTCCAAAAACGGACTTTTTATTATTGAGGGGATTCGGGTCAGTTTTGTTCCTGAATTGGCCGGAAATGATGTTCGTTCGTTGCTGCTGGTAAACGATACGCTGTACATTTCCAGCAAACAAGGTTTGTGGAGATTGGCCGGCAGCACAATTGTCCGTTTAATCGATCAGGATGTATTTCATGTCAGTCAGTTAAATAACCAACTGTTGGTAAGCGCCGGGAAGAAGGGAATTATACAGCTCGACAGAAACGGAAAGGAAGTGAAAAGTAATCCGTTGGCTGGCGATATTATATCAAAACTGGACGGATCAAAGCAAAAGCAACCGCAAACCCTCCACAAACTGGTGATTGATTTACATACCGGAGAAGCCATTGTTGGGAAAACATTGGTGCCATATTGGATTGCCTTCAGTGGGATACAAATGCTACTGCTTACTTTGACCGGATGCTGGTTTGCTTTCAGGAAAAAAACCGGAGCAAAAAAATTGTGATCTATTCTTTGATAAAATAAACCGTAGCCGCAATCAAGCCGGCAGAAACTACTATCCAGCGCAACATTTCAGGTTTTATTCTTCCGGCTAGTTTTCCCCCCAGCAATCCGCCCAGAATTGAGCCAAATGCCATCACAAAAGCGATCCACCAATCTACTTTTCCGGAGAAGACAAAATAAATGGCAGCAGCCAGGTTGATGGCAAATCCAAGCGCCTGTTTCAGAAAATTCAACCGCGTAAGCGAATCATCGGTAACCAAACCCAGTACAGCCATCAGTATAACACCCAGACCTGCACCGAAATAACCACCGTAAATGGCTGCCAGAAAAACCATTGTCATCATAAAAAACGGACTGTGTTTTTCATGATGCACATTCACCATGCGTGCAACCACCCAATTTTTAACCGGAACCTGAACAGCCAACAACAAAGTTGCCAGCAAAATAAGATATGGAATAACACATCGGAAGGAACTTTCGCTGGTATTGATGAGAAGCAGACCACCGGCTACACCACCAACACTGTCAACCGGCAATAATTTAAGCAAACGTTTGTATTGCGATTGGAAAAAATCGCGCTGCGCCCACATTCCGCCAATGGTTCCGGGCACAAGGGCAACGGTATTGGTAACATTTGCAACTACCGGCGGAATTCCTATTGCCAGCAGAACCGGAAAGCTAACCAGCGTTCCCCCACCTGCAATGGCATTGATAAAACCAGCGGCCAGTGCTGCCATGAAAATCAAAACTTCGTTGAAAAGGGACATTGTGTTTTTTTGATTGAAATGCAAAGATGAAAAAAGCAACGGAGAATGGCAAAATCTTTTTCGAAGAGGCTGTTTTTCAGTAAATTTAGCTCACAATAACTGATGGTTGAGTACAAAGTATTTTGTAACTTTATCTTCATCCTGAAATAAAAGTTTGCGATGGAAACAACTCGGTTTCAAAAACTTGATTTATGGGCTGAGCGGTTAGTTAGCTTTCCTGGCTGCGACCAAAAGACACTCAATATTCGCAAAACCATGTGGATTGCTACCGTTTTCGGACAGGTTCATGTCATTCTGCATACTGCAGCTTTCCTCATTTTTGCTCCTCAATCGCTTCATTTATTAATTAATTATGGCTACAAATTGCTGATTATTATTGGATTTACACTTTTTGTGGCTCCAAAGTTAATACGAGGTTTTAATCTTTATTTTGTGTCCTATTTAACTGTCTTGCTGCTACTAACATTTTATACTATCCTGAAATTGGGAGGAATTGCTACTTCCTGCGGACTAATCTTTGCCTGTCTTGCCTTTGTTCTTTCGTCGGTTCCGCTTCAAAACAAGAAGATTACCGCTTTCCTGTTTTTAATTTTTACCATCATTGTCGTACTTTCGGGTCTGCTGGTTCCCTGGTTGACCGTTCCGAAGGAAATTACCCCAAGAATAAATGCCATCGTTTTTGTGATGAATACCTTGTCGATGTCGCTCCTGATATTTTACCTGACCATTAGTTTTTTCTCACAACAATCGCACGTCGAAAAACTTGAGGCGGATAAACTGAAAGAATTGAATGAAGCCAAAAATAAACTGTTCACCAACATTACCCACGAGTTTCGCACCCCGCTGACTGTGATACAGGGTATGACCGAGCTGATTGAAAAGAATCCGGAGGAATGGCTTGGAGAAGGCACTCAAAAGATCAGGAACAACAGTCATATTTTGCTCAGTCTGGTGAACCAAATGCTCGACCTGTCGAAAATTGAAACAGGTGTAATGCCAGTCCACAGGGTTCAGAGCGACATTTGTGCATACATTGGTTATATCGCCGGGCTTTTCAGGTCGGTAGCCGATAGCCGCAGAATCAGGCTTGTTGCCGAAACTTCAGGAGAAAAATTTATGATGGATTTTGATGCCGATAAATTGCTCCACATATTATCAAATTTAATTTCAAACGCATTAAAATTTACTCCTGAAGGCGGACTCGTGTCAGTTGTAGCTTTTCCTGATGAAGCAAAAAAAATGTTCACTCTCCGGGTTGAAGACAATGGTATCGGGATTAATTCTGATCATTTGCCTCATATTTTCGACCGCTTTTATAAGGTTGAAAATAATTCGGGAAACCCTGACGGAACCGGGCTTGGACTTGCCTTGTCAAAAGAACTGACCGGATTGCTCGGAGGAACAATTTCAGCTGAAAGCCTGCCCGGCAAGGGAACGACCATTTTTGTCAGTCTCCCGGTAACGCGCGATGCTGCTTTGGAAGAACTTTCAGGAATAACACCGTTTAAAACTCCTTCGGAGATCAAAAAAAATTCCACCCATGAAAAGCATCCGGTTCAGGCAACCGACAATACATTACCGGTTTTACTGATTGTTGAAGATAGCCGAGATGTTGCTGATTATTTAACTGTTATCCTGAAAAATGAATACCGGATTGAATGGGCCGAAAATGGAAAGTCAGGATTTGAAAGAGCGCTGAACCTGATTCCTGACATTGTTTTGAGCGATGTGATGATGCCCGAAATGGATGGGATTGAATTGTTGGGAAAGCTGAAAAACGATATCCGGACAAGCCATATTCCGGTAGTGATACTAACTGCCAAAGCTGATGTGGCTTCGCGGCTTTCGGGGCTTGAAAGCGGCGCAGATGCATACCTGGCCAAGCCTTTCGACGAAAAAGAATTGCACATTGTTTTGAAAAACCTGATAGGAATCCGTAAAAAATTACATGAGAGATATGCTTCGCCCGATAAATTTCCGCCTCTGCCTGAAAATGGATATAAAATTGAAGATGCGTTTATGGAAAAAGTTAGGCATGTGTTGGAGGCCAACCTCGATGACGATGAATTTGGCATTACTCAACTTTGCCGCGAACTGGCTGTAAGCCGCACCCAGCTTTACCGGAAATTTAAGTCGGTTAGTAACCAGTCAATTGCAGATTATTTTAAATTGTTGCGACTGTTCAAATCGAAATCATTGTTATCTACTACCAAAATGAATGTTACGGAAGTAGCCTTTGCTTCCGGGTTTAAAAATCTATCCTATTTCAGCCGCGAATTCACCCACCAATTTGGCAAAAGTCCTAAGGAATTCAGGAACTAACTAACTTGCAGTAATCTGATTGCCAGTAAAATAATTGGGACGCACAGCAAAACTTTGCCTTTTTTGCTGCTTTAACTTTAGTCAGAAATTTTACCTTTTATTTAATTTAAAACCAATGGTTATGAAAAATTATTTATCATTTTTAATTGCGATTTTATTGCCATTAGGCGTTTTCTGTCAGGGAAAAATTGACATTGAAAAAGAAAAAGCAGCAATTATTGCTTTAATTGAAGAAGAAACTGCTTCTTATTATGCCAGCGATTTTGACCGCTGGGCTGCTACTCAGGTTCAGGATGAAACCAACACTTTGATGGGTGCATGGAATACTGGATTTAGCTATAACGTCGGTTGGAATTCAATCTCTGCTGGTATGAAACCAAACATTACATAGAAAAGAGAAACG
>JAUYEQ010000495.1 GCA_030691295.1 Bacteroidota bacterium | reverse complement strand
GCTTCACTGTATAAATACGAAAACCTGCAAAACCGCACATCAGAAGGCAAATTAAATGCCATTATTGCCAACAAGTCGTATGTGATCGGAGCATATCAGAATCCCTTGTTAAACAACATCAGCATTCTTATATTCCTGATGACTCTGGCCGGAATTGGCATTCATTTGATTTTTAGAATCATAAAAAAGTAAATTCATGAGTTTAGAAAGCAAAATCTATTTTTATCCAGTTTGGCTAAGAATCTGGCACGGAATCAATGCGTTGGGCATTATAATTCTAATCTTCACGGGTATTAGTTTACAATATTCAAATCCCGACTTTTATTTAATAAATTTTCAACTTGCAATAAATCTTCATAACATTGCCGGAATATTGGTTACATTAAACTACCTGCTCTTTTTTATCGGCAATATAATGACTTCAAATAAAAAATATTACCGGCTCAAGCTGAAAGGTTTGATTAAAAGATTAAAATTACAAATCATCTATTATACTTCCGGAATGTTCAACAATCAGCAGGCACCATTCCCCTTGTCGGAAAAGCGTAAATTTAATCCAATGCAAAAAGTGGCGTACCTTTCGGTGATGTATCTTTTTGTTCCTGGTTTAATTTTCACAGGTCTGGCTTTGCTTTTTCCTGAAACCATCATCGAAGAAGTTTATTCGTTCAGCGGAATTTTTCTGACTGCGGTTTTACATGCCAGTCTGGGCTTTTTGGTGTCGATATTTATGGTTGTTCATTTGTATGTTGCGTCCATCGGAAAACATCCGGCGAAAAACTTCAAAAGTATAATTGATGGTTATCACGACATCAGCGGTCATTAATTGAAGTTCCGGTATAAGATGTTTCGAAAATAGGATATCCTGATTTAACAAGTTTAAGTCAGGATATCTTATTTTAGGTTGCTTTATATCAATTAATTGGTTCACTAATATCAATTGTAATAATCCTGTATAGTCTGATTCGATTCCTACTTTTAGAGAGCCATTGTCCTATTCATTTATCCCGATCAACCAGATAGTACAATTGTAGAATTTAACCTTATAAAATTGAATTATGAAAAAGCAATTAAGTAAACTATTTTGGAGTGTAGCTATTATTTTTAGTTTCGTTGCACTTTCTGCTTTTGTAGTTCCGCAGGATCAAAAGACTGCTGCTGCCTGGGAAATTCCGGCAAAATACAAAGCAATGAAAAATACATTCAAGGGTGACGCTGCCTCTGAAAAGCTGGGTAAACTTCTGTATGCAAAACATTGCAAATCATGTCACGGCAATGTAGGTGAAGGTGACGGACCAAAAGCATCGAGCATGAAAACCAAAATCGAATCATTAAAGAATGCAAAATTTCAGGCACAATCGGACGGAGAAATTTATTATCAGGCAATTATCGGACGTGATGAAATGCCGGCCTTTGATAAAAAAATCCTTGAAGAAGAAGATCGCTGGGCGATTGTAAATTACATTCGCACCCTCAAATAATTCTTTATTTGACAAGAATCTGCTGAAAATATATTTGTATTTAAATAACTCATACTCACCCCGAAGTCCGCAGGCGGCCTTCCCCCCTCTCTTTGAAAAAGAGAGGTGGCGAGCCCCGGTTTACCGGGACGAGGGGGTGAGTCTAGTTTAAAATATTTACCCACACCAAATGTCATAGAGCTTTATTTCTGACACCGAGGCTTAACTTTCTAATCTGAAAACTATGAACTTGCCAAAATCTACAAAAAACCTGGTAACCATTGCAGGAACAACCATCGCAATTATCAGTTTCCTGATTATCCTGATATTGTTCTTTATTTCAACTTTATTTGAATCAAATAACTCCTTCCTGGGAATTTTTATTTACATGGTACTTCCGGCATTAATGGTTTTTGGCCTGCTTTTAATTCCAATTGGAATGATCAGGGCAAAAAGACAGGAAAAACGAAAAGTTGCAGGGGCTCCTCAGTACCCGCTTTTCGATTTTAACAAACCATCTACACGTAATGCTGCCATCATTTTTCTTGTTGGGACAGTCTTTTTGGTGATACTTTCGTCGATCGGAAGTTTTCAGGCATTTCATATTACCGAATCGAACGAATTTTGCGGAAAGCTTTGCCACAAAGTAATGAAACCTGAATATACCGCCTACCAAAATTCTCCCCACTCAAGGGTAAATTGTGTGGAATGTCATGTGGGATCAGGAGCAGGCTGGTATGTAAGAAGCAAAATTACCGGCTTGTACCAGGTTTATGCAGTAATTACAGGTAATGTTCCGCGTCCGATTCTCACTCCAATTGAAAGTTTACGCCCGGCCATGGAAACCTGTGAACATTGTCACTGGCCTGAAAAATTTTACGACCGCAAACAAAGAAATATCATATCCTATCTGGCAGATGAAGCAACTACTGCATGGAATGTTCACCTCCAAATGAAAACAAGCGCCAGTAACAGCGCGCTGGGAAATGCGCAGGGAATCCACTGGCATATTAACAAGGATGTGAAAATCGAATACATTTCATCGGTTCGCAACCGCGAAAAAATTCCGTGGGTGAAATACACCAACCTGAAAACCGGCGAGGTCACCATATTTGAAGACATCGACGAAAAGCTCACAGCAGCACAACACGATACTTTGGCGATTCGGAAAATGGATTGCATTGACTGTCACAACCGTCCTTCGCACAATTATCAGGCGCCACAAAATTTTATCGACGAGTTAATTACTGCCGGGAAAATACCTCATGAACTACCTGATGTAAAACTAGTGGCCATGGATGTGCTGAGCCAGGATTATTCGACGAACGACAGCGCCATGATGGCAATTAAAACACAGGTTGATGAATACTATTCGGCGATGTATCCTGAATTACTTGAAACCAGTAAAAAAGAGATTGAAAAAGCAATTGCAGGAATGCAGGAAGGTTACAGTCAGAACTTCTTCCCTGAGATGAAAGTAAAATGGACAGCCTACCCGAATCACATCGGCCACATGGAAACAAATGGCTGCTTCCGCTGCCACAACGACCGTCACACCTCGGCTGGCGGCAAGGTAATTTCACGTGATTGTAATTTGTGCCACAGTATTGTTGCACAGGGAACCAATGATGAAATGCAGATTTCCAATTCGTTCAATCCGCTGGAATTCAGGCATCCGGTTGAGATTAATGAGGAATGGAGAACGAAATTGTGTGCTGATTGTCATTATAAATTGTATTAAAAAAAAACCGTTAACAATATTTTGCAATTCTTATTACCAATTGCCCTTGATCAGAAGAGCTTAACTAATTATTATTGCTATTTTTAATCGCTCAAAAAAAGGCTGTTCTCACCAACAGCCTTTTATTTATACAGAAATCTGAAAACATATGAAAATTTTGAAAGAATTGCTTTTCTCGATGCTCACCTCAGTTTTACTTTTAATGGTGTTTGCAATCGCCATTGCGTATGCAACTTTTATCGAGAACGATTACGGAACCGCAACTGCACAGGCGCTTATATATCAATCGTGGTGGTTCGAGGTATTACTTTTACTTGGTGCAGTTAATCTGGCCGGAAGTGTATTCAAGTATAAACTTGTCAACCGCAAGAAATGGGCGATTTTGTTATTTCATCTCGCTTTTATTGCAATAATAATCGGGGCCGGAGTTACCCGTTATATGGGTTTCGAAGGAAATTTACACATTCGGGAAGGTGAATCAAACAATCAGGTTGTATCAACTGAATCCTATATTACCCTGAAAGCGAGCGTAAACGGTCAGGAAGAAACCACCCGCACAAAAGTGAAATTCACACCAAATACGAACAACCGGTACAAGGAAACAATAGAAATCGCAGGAAAAAATGTAACTGTTGAAAATGAGTTATTTGTGCCGAATGCCGCAGAAACCCGCATGCCGGATGCAAATGGATTTCGCACACTGGTTCAGATTCCAGATGAAACCGGACGAGGCGGAATAGATGCTTTTACTGCAAAAATCACTTCAGGAAATGAAACCCAAAGAATGAATGTTTTTGGCCGGGACGGAAACATCTACGAAGCGGCAACCGGTTCGATCAATGGCATCGACATCAGCATTTCCTACGGATCAATTATCCGCGAATTGCCATTCAGTATTTATCTCCGCGAATTTCAGCTCGAAAGGTATCCCGGTTCAAACAGCCCTTCGTCGTACGCGAGCGAAATCACCTTGAAAGATCCTGCTGCGTCAGTAGAACGTCCGTTTCGGATTTACATGAACAACATACTGAAATACAACGGATACCGCTTCTTCCAATCGTCTTTTGATCAGGACGAAAAAGGCACTATTCTTTCTGTCAATCAGGATTATTGGGGCACAATGCTTTCTTACCTTGGTTATTTCCTGATGACGCTTGGAATGGTTTTCACACTTTTCAGCCCTGCCAGCCGCTTCCATACACTTATTCGCCTCAGTTCAAAACTTCAGAATATGCGCAAGGCTGGAAAAAAGCTTTTATTACTTTTAGCTATATTGAGTTTGGGCTGGACGACAAATGATGCTTTTGGCGCGAATGTTACCAAAAAACAACACATTTCTGCGTTTGGAAAATTACTGGTACTCGACAATCAGGGAAGAATTAAACCGGTTAATACTTTGGCTTCCAATCTGTTGCGCAAAATCACAAAGAAAGACAAATGGGAAGGACTTTCTCCGGTTGAATTTTTCATGGACATGAGCGCCAATCCTGAAAAATGGAAAAACGTTCCAATTATAAAAGTGGGCAATCCGGAGTTACGGAAAATGCTGGGCATTTCAGGAGATTTCGTTTCATTCAACCAAATGTTTGATCAGACAGGACACTATCGGCTAAATGATCTGGTTCAGCAATCGTACAATAAAAAGCAAACTACAAGGAACAAGTTCGACAAGGAAGTCATCAATGTTGATGAGCGTGTAAATATTTGTTATCAGATATTAATAGGCGATTTCCTGAAAATATTTCCGGTTCCGAATGACGAACGGAAAAGCTGGGTAACACATTCAACGATTCCGCCCGACATGAAAAAGGAAGATGCCGATTTTGCAGGCAGCATCCTGAAATTGTATTACGGTGAATATAACAATGCCACACTTTCGGGAAATTGGTCGAAACCCGATGAATATCTTGGTTTTATCAAAAAATACCAAAATACTTATGGCACCGATATAATTCCTTCACCCTCAAAAATAAGCCTCGAAGTCTTCTACAATGATTTTAATATCTTCGGAAAGCTGGCCAAAATATTCGCATTACTTGGATTCATTTTGCTGGTAATTCATTTCGTACTTATTTTGAAACCCGGTGCTAGTTACACAAAATTCATAAACGCCGGAACACTTCTGGTACTTGTCGGCTTTATGCTTTACACAGCCGGTCTGGGCATTCGCTGGTATATTTCCGGTCATGCGCCGTGGAGTAATGGTTACGAAACCATGATTTACATCGGTTGGGCCACCATACTTTCAGGATTTATTTTTGCACGCCGGTCGCCAATCGCTGGCAGTAACAACGTTGTTAACATCCATCATACTGTTTGTAGCCGGAATGAGCTGGATGAACCCAGAAATTACCCCTTTGGTTCCGGTTCTTAAATCGTACTGGCTGATTGTACATGTGGCAATTATTACTGCCAGTTATGGATTTTTTGCGATGGGCGCTTTGCTCGGAATGCTCAACCTGGTGTTAATGATCCTGAGAAACAAAAAGAACGAGCAAAATATCCGGTTCACCATTCTGGAGGTGTCGTATATTATTGAAATGGCTTTGATTGTTGGCTTGTTTCTGATGACAATCGGTTCGTTTATCGGAGGTGTTTGGGCCAACGAATCGTGGGGTCGATATTGGGGCTGGGATCCGAAAGAAACCTGGGCATTGGTAACCGTTTTGGTTTATGCAATTATCCTGCATTTGCGCAAAATTCCCGGATTAAAAAGTACGCTTGCACTGAGCAGTCTGGCAATGTTTGGATTGGGCGTAGTGTTGATGACCTTCTTTGGCGTAAACTATTATTTATCGGGAATGCATTCCTACGGAGCAGGCGATCCGCCACCAATTCCAAATGCCTTGTACATTTCAATTGTAGTCATTATGGCGCTCATTTATGGTGCCTATTATGCTGAAAGTAAAAAGGGAGCCATTGAAGAACCGGAGGAAGCCACCGAATTACAGGAAAATAAGGTTCTGACAAAGACACAAAAGAAGAAATAGAATATTATGCGCTGATTACCTCATTTTCAACATTATCATCGGGAAGAATACCTTCTACCATAAATACAGATGGCACAAAGAATAAGCTGTCAATGGGTTCGGTTTTACCGATTTCGAAGCCGGTTTCTTTCAGAAGATTGTGCAACGAAGAAACCGAAAGATATTGGGCCTTGGAGGTAGTCAGTTTCACAAACATCAGCCAGAACGCGTCATACAAAGTGTTCCGGTTTGCAAATAAAAGCAGTAAGCGGCCATTGGGTTTCAAACGTCCTTTCATACCGAGTAAAGCCTTTGGTTTATCAGTCATATAAGGGAATGCGTTGGTTGAAACAATCAGATCGAACTTCTGATCTTCAGGCAAAATCTCCGGATGGCCGCATACATATTTTACGTTTTTTCCTGAAAATTTCTTACTCGCACGTTTAATCATTCCCGCCGAAGGATCGATGCCAACAATTACTGCCAGTGGATCTTGCAGGCTCATCGAATGGCAAAGCTCACCAATGCCGCACCCAACATCAAGAATTTTCCGGGATGCAGGCAATTCCTGCATTGTTTTCAGAATCAGCAAGCGCGAAGGATTCAGCACAAACCGTTGTGCCCAAATTTTTTCGTAACGATCGGCATAATAATCCCATATTTTTGGTCCAAACATATTTATTTCCAGATAAGAAGTTTAATGAAATATACAGCTCCAAACCAGGAACTTTGAAAAACAACTCCAATCCCCTGCCAAAAGCCATATCGCGAGAGCAAATGCAGAAGAGAGGAAAAACTCATTGCCGGCACCAAATAAAGGAAAAAGACCCACAGATAGTATGAAAAAGTGGAAATATATTTGGGCTTGCAATGCAGTCGAAGCAAGTCATATCTCCACAAAAGGTTAATATCAAAAACAGTATTTTGCTGAATGGCATCATCAGTTTTCGGGAAAATTGTAGGTGTGGAAAAGGTGGCGAACCGGATTTTCTTTTTCTGCACATATTTTGCCAATTGCCAAAAATCGCGGTGATGCCAGTCGGTGTCGCAAATAAAAAGTGCAAATAGTTCAATGTCGAGTTGCCGGCAAATTGCAATTGTATCATCATTGTCGCCAATTGTCGCTCCCTTGTTAACTGTCTGCAAACCAGCATTGGTAATGTACTCGAAACCGACAATCAGAGCCGACAGTTATTTTTCAGGCGGGAAATCAATTCAGGGTGTCCGGAAATAAAATGAGCCGTTCCATAGGCAATGAATTTTCAATTTCATGAACATTTGCCCGGACAGCCAGATGCTGTTTTCAACGATGCACAGGCTTTAAAATACAGGTAATGATAGCGTTCCGAATTCTCATCAAACAGGATACGTTTCGGTATTGGAACAACTTCAATATCTGATACTACCGGCTTCATTTTAAACCCATTGCTCTTAAACGCGGCGCCCTCAGCCAAATCCGGTATCCGTTTTCCTGAAATGGAATCTGCAATGGTCCGTATTACCGACAATTGATTCCCGAAAACAACCACATCGATGAAAGGCGAAAAAAAATGTTCAGGAACAACTTCTGCAGAAACACCTCCAGCCGCAATATAGAGCGCCGGAAATTTTTTTTTGAGTTTCGGAACCAAAGAAAGTATGTAAGGTGTATGGGTTATATAACAACTGATGCAAAGCATTGAAATCTGACTGGCTGCGATCATTTTAAAAAGCGACTGCTCCTCTCCTTTTTCCAGAAAAAAGACGGTATGATTTTCTTCGAGAACGGTATAAAGATATTCAAGCTCAAGTGGTTCGCACGAAATCAGATAATCCATGCGAATAGATTGTTTCGGAACCGGCGGAGTATAAAGGAGAATATTCATTACGTCTCGGAAGATATCAGGAGTAATTTACCTGTTTCAGTTTTGGAAATTGACCGCAAGGTAAAGTGAAAAGCATTACCTGGTTCAGGATTCCGGGACTTTTAAATACTTGTTTTCCGCAAAACGTAATTAAGACGGGTATAAATTGAGATGTTGATCAGGTTACGCATATTGGTTTTTCCATCGAACAGGCGGTGTGCAATGGATGAAACGCTGTAAAAATCTTTATTGGCCTTGATGGTAGCCTCACAAAGTTGCTCAACGCTCATCATTTTGGGCTGAAATGGTGCATGGTTATACTTGTAATCAGGATGGTTCCACCAATGTCCGTCATAAAGCAGGCGATCTTCCGCTTTAAACTGCTGGTATATTTCAGTTCCCGGATATGGCATCAAGACATGAAAAAAGGCAAGTGTAAATTTGCTTTTCATGGCAAATTCGACGGTACGTTGAATGGTATCAAGGTTGTCGAAATCATTGCCAACCATAAAACTTGCCCAGGTTAAAAAACCATAGTCCCTGAATATCGTCAACGCCTCTTTGTAATTATTGAAATTCCGGATATTGGGCGATTTGTTGAACCATTTCAGTGTGTTGATATTAATTGATTCAAAACCAATTAAATTCCCGACACA
>JAUYEQ010000120.1 GCA_030691295.1 Bacteroidota bacterium | reverse complement strand
GAGCACACCTGGGGCAGCGGCATTAACCTGACCTGGGGAAAAGGCGATAAAGCAACCAATACCGTTCCGTTTATCCGTGGACTGGTGCACCATAACCGGGTTTCGCATTCGTTGCAGGGCGTGAACGATTACGGAGGCATCGAAAGCTGGCAGGGTGGTCCGGTTTACACGTATAATAATATTTCTGAAGACGCGCAGGGCTGGCACTACAACTGGTGGGTCGGCAACATCATGTCGCTGGGCTACCCGTTTTACTTCGACGGCTCTTTCAAGCAATATGTTTTCAATAACATCGTGAAAGGAACCGGCTGGAACCGTAACTCCGCGGCTTATATGCAGGTGCTTGGTTTTTACAATATGTACGTTCACAATGTTGCCTATAATGTGGCTTCGCTCACCGGATCGGGCGATGGAAACCTGGCCATCGACGGGCAAAATTATTACCTGGCCAACGTGAGCGACAGCACCGAGCGGCAGTTCGACCACACTACCCGCGTTTCGGGAATCCCATACGAATCGTTCTACAATAACTTTTTCCGCGGAAATGCTTTTCAGGGAACATTTGTAACCAACAGTCCCAATACCCGCTTTAAATTTTCATTCAGCCAGTTTGTTGACAAGCTCAATTCATACACTCCTGACATCGGTCAGGTTGGTTTTGAAGCATCCAAACGGGTTTTCGAAAGAGCCAAATCAGGTGACTTCAGGCCAACGGCTACCAGCGAACTCGTCGATCAGGGAGTAAAGTTTTTTGCTCCGTTCCCCTTGAGCAAGGTAGTGGGTGAGTGGCATTTCCTGAAGCACAAGGCCGATTCGAGCCTGATTAAGGGCGAAAACTTCTATTTCACCAGCGAATTTACCGATCGCGAGAAATTTAACAGTGTTCCGAAAAACCACCTGAAAGCCTACGGACTGGCTGCCGGCAGTTTTGTAAAAGGAAGTCTCGAAGATTTTACCGAAGGTGCGATGGTTTTCGATGGTCAACAAACGTATTGCAACCTGAAAAACGATGTGACCAGTAAAACCATTTGCAATAATGTGGACATGACCACCAACAGTTTCATTCTCGAAACCTATTTTAAAACAGTGGCAGTTCAAACCGGTGTACTTATTTCAAAATCGGGAACTACGGGTTTCGGTTATCAGTTGGATGTAAATGCGGCGGGAAATATCGGCTTCAGCATCCTGAATAACCAAAATGTTGCTTTTCAGCAAAATAGTTCAGTTGCCGTTAACGATGGAAACTGGCACCATGTTTTGGTCGAAGTAAACCGCACTGCTTCTTCAGTAAAAATTTATACTGATGGCGTCCTGACTAACGGAGCTTCCAGCGGTGCGATGCCTGCAACTGGGGTGTCGCTGACCAACGCTGCCGATTTTGTGGTTGGTAAAAACAGCAACGGTAATTTTTTCGCCGGAACCATTGATTTTATACGTGTCTCGAAAGGAACACTGGCCGATGCAAAAACCACCATCGACGAACTGTATAAATGGCAGTTCGATGGACCATTTTTGCGCGACTTTGCCGGAAACGTACCTGTTGGGAAACGCGATGCGGGCGCATTGGAGAAAGGAGCCAAACTTTGTAACATGAGCGCCTCTTCGGGCGAACTCATTTTTGGATTGGGCGGTGGAACCAAATCGTTCAGCATCGAGGCAGAAAAAGGCTTTGAGTTGGTCAAGAAGATCGGTTCTTTTTACACAAGCACGGTTGCCGGGAATACTGTAAATGTTACTGTTCCTGCTTTATCTTCAGGAACACGGTCGGGCGAAATTCACATTTTCGGCTGCAACGAAACGCAGAAAGTGAAAATCGTGCAGCAAATGATAACTGCCCTGAATACCCAAAAGCAAAACGACATTAAAGTGATGCCCAATCCGGTTTCTGGTAAGCCACTTACGATTTCAGTTCCTGACAATTTAAAATCAGGCCGGGCAATTTTCACTGATCTGAGTGGGAAAATTGTATCAACGAACACCCTTTTTTCAGGAATAAATTCCGTTGCGGTAAATTTCCCGCGTGGCCTTTATCTGCTGAATATTTCGGGTGATGATGTGAATTATACCACCAAAGTTGTGGTGAACTAGGACAAATAAACTTAAATAAACCTATATGAACCAAAAAATATTTCTACTTCCCCTTGCACTTTTGTTCTCGCTAACAGTCAGCGCACAGCCGGTTGAAATCAGGAAAAAAGGAAATGACTGGCAATTGCTGGTCGATCAGAAACCGTTCTTTATCAAAGGCGTGGTGGGTCATACATACCTCGAAAAAGTGAAGGAATATGGCGGCAACTCGGTGCGGATTGGCTCCCGGAAAGAAGAACTCGATAAAGCCGGTCAGCTCGGGCTGAAGGCAATGGTCAACCTTCCGGCCAATGCGGAACGCTATGGATTCGATTACAACGATACCGATGCTGTGAAAAAGCAAACCGAAAAGATCATTGAAATCGTCAGGAATACAAAAGACCATCCTGCTGTAATGATGTGGTCGATTGGCAATGAGCTGGATTACATTCCCGGCACCAAACCATTCAACCCCAAAATGTGGGATGCTGTGAATGACGCTGCCAAAGCCATCAAAGCCATCGATCCGAACCATCCGGTGATGACCGTAATCGGCACCAGTATGATGGAAAAAGTGGCCGACATCGTGAAGCGCTGCCCCGATCTTGATTTGCTGGGAATCAATACCTATGGCGATATTTATACTTTGCCCGAAACCCTGAAAAAATATGGCTGGGAAAAACCTTACCTCATTGCAGAATGGGGCCCCGACGGATATTGGGAAGTGAAACGCACCGAATGGGGAGCGCCTTACGAACAGACCGGTCGAGAGAAACTTAACTGTTATGAACAGAAATACCGGAAAGCCATCGAAACCGGTAATTGTCTGGGTTCTTACGTGTTTTACTGGTATCACAAGCAGGAAACCACGCACACCTGGTTCAGCATGTTCGACGAAAAAGCGCAGGAAACACCGCTCCCCAAACTGATGAAAATGCTGTGGACCGGTAAGCGTGACCCGAATCTGGCGCCGGTGGTCGATTCTGTGAATATTGACCGGTTTGTGCGCTATCAGGACATTGTGCTGAAACCCGGTTCGGTGCATCAGGCTAAAGTAACGGCCTCCGATCCCGACAAGGATGCCATTACTTATCTATGGGAGATCAGGCCTGAAGCGGTTTATGCATCGTATGCCGGTCAGGGCGAGAAAGAGCCACAGCCAATTTCAGGATTGATCAATGAAGCAAAGTCCGAAATTAGCTTTACGACTCCTGCTGAAAAAGGCGCTTACAGGCTGTTCGTGTACGCTTTCGACGTAAACAATCAGTTTTCAACCGCCAATCTACCGTTTTGGGTTGAATAAGTTCTTTAACTAAAATTCGGATTTTAAAACTAATTTTACGTAAACAAAAATGAAATGATTGATGAAAGCTGTGAAAGATGGTTGCAATACCGCGATAATCGAAACAATACAGCTCACGACTATGGTGTTAATTTTGCAGAAGAAACATTGATATTACTTCCACAGTTTATTAAAGATTCGTTGATTTTGGTTGAAGCAATTAAACTTCAAAACGATGTTGCTGAGAATTAAAGACAAACAAACATTACTGCATATTTTTTCATCGGTGAAAACACCTTTTGAAGTATGGGCTTATGGTAGCAGGGTATGCGGCACTGCGCATGATGG
>JAUYEQ010000098.1 GCA_030691295.1 Bacteroidota bacterium | reverse complement strand
CAGGTAATCAACCATCAATGACGAACATTTATTTTCAATCAGTTTGGTTTCTGAATCGTAATAATCTTTGTATTGCGGCTCAGTAATCGTGAACCTGACCTGAATGGTCTTTTTATCTTCAGCAAATAAACGACCAGCCAGCAACAGAATGAAGCAAATAATCATTATCCTGATTTTCATTGTTCCACAGATTTAAATTTTAGTTCCTTAAACTTGTCAGAATCAGCCGTGCCTTTACAAACAGCAAGCTTTCTTCCTGAAGCAGATGTCAATTCCAGATCAAGACTGTCATAGGCATGTAGATCAACCGGAATAAACAAAGGTTCTTCAACGCTCCATTTATTCAAACTACTATATATGATCACATCGTCCCGGTACAATCCTTTGAGCTCTAAATACCATTTTTCGAAATAATCCTCCGGAATTTCCGGGATCTGTCCAATGACTATGGTGGCGCGACCCTTCAGGTCGAAAGTGTCAATCGTTTGATGGTTGTGTTGTAAAATTAGTTTCGCTCGGGCCAATTGCATAAAATACTCGACGGGAACCTTTGTAACAATGGTCGGGGAAACCTTCAGGTCATTTTCGAGGATAATTCTTTTTCCGATCCAGGGATAAACCTGAAATTTCAATTGCTGGTAGCCTTTGGTAGCCAAAATGAATGATCTCCCAAATGGAATGGTCAAAACGACCTTTTTGACAAACGGGTTCTTCTCAGAGATTTCAAGTTTTGTTGCAGTCGAATCTGAATTTGCAAATAAGTTTATCGATGTTTCAGCCTGAATTCGATTGCTGGAGATTTGAATGGAAGAAATGAAACACCCGGCCATGAAGAACAAAATATACAAAACGGCGATCATCTGAAAACTCAAAATTCCTGAGATCCACCTTGAGTAAGTTTTGTTAATCTTTTCTTCTTCATCTTTTTTTAGATATTTCAGGAAGAAGCTTACGAATGCAAAAAATACCAAAATACCATTAACAAAATAAGTTTCGAGAAAATCTTTGCCAATGTGGTAAGTAAGCCATGAGTTGAGTAACAGCAGAAAGAATGCTGCCAGTAAAACTTTTATGAATATGTAATTATCTGTTTTATTCATAAAACTAAATTCAAGAAGTTAAATTGAATCTTTAGTTCATGCTCATTCTACTCCGAAATGAGTTATTATTAGACAATTAATACATATTAAATGTTCAAAAAAAAGCAGAACCTATTTCTTAAAATAAGTTCTGCGTATGTTTTTTAATTCTGAATAAGGAATCTGATAGTTTTTTGCGCTTCCTATTCGATGTCAAATACTGTCATGCCTGCTCTTAGTCTGATCCTGCGAAGTTTACTGTCGGTTCTCACCTCAAGTTTTTCTTCTTCAGTAAAAGGTGTTTGGAAATAAACATTGTAGGCCGCAGGATAGGGAAGAAGTAATTTTTGTTTGGCTGTGGGTGGAAGTACGATTCCCATGACATCGCAGTAGCCAGCTTCTTTCCATACAACATCAGTGACCATATTAACAAACAACGTATCGGTTGATTCGTTGATGATTGAAATTTTTTTGAAGGCTCGTTCGCTCTCAATCGGTTCAAAATCAAAATTAAATATACCGGCAATTATAAACAATGTCATGTTGAGACATCCTTCTCCAACATTTTTTCCTACGCGGTTTGACTTCATATCCTTTTGGCGTCCGATGCTTGTTGGATCAGTCAGGTAACGGGTGTTGGTGCAGCCACCAAATAGAATGATGGCTGCAAGCACCGGTAATATTAATTTCTTTGAAAACATTAAATTTGCGAATAATCGGTTGGTGTGAGGAATTTCTTGCGCACTTTGCTCACTGTATCGGCATAAATTGCTTTGCCCGACATTGCTTTCCATTCAGGACTTTCTCCGAATTTTTTCCAGTTTGCTTCCCTTTGTTCCATATCGGTAAACCAAAGCATGTATATTAACGCAGGCATAAGCTTGCCTGCCAGTATTTTACCGAAAAATACGGGATGAAGACCAACTTTTTCAAACAAAGGCAATTCCTCGTCGTTGAACATGGCGATTTTTCTTCGTGCGGCATCTTCGTTGTAACTTTCGTAGGTGCGGAGTTCAAGTAAACCCCTGTTTTTCTCCGGAAATTTCAACTTTGGAATTCCGTCAAAAGCTTCCATTAAATAGGTTTCGTAGCGCTCGAAAACCGGTTTTGCCATCGGTAATTCAAAATAAGATTTGGCTGCTGCCAGGTAATTTTTGTCGGAAGTAAGTTCTTTTTGTAGCTTGAAATATACCTCAGCCGATGGATAAACAAACAGGGTATAAACCTTTGGCGGATCTTCCTTATCGAGTTCTTCGAAAGCCCCGAGTTTGATGCCATACTTGCTGAAAAGTGGCATTAAAGCTTCAGCAAAATAAGATTTTAAGGTGCTTTTTGCTCCTCCACCGGTTAACTGATAAACCCTGAATTCATAAAATTCGTTGTCTTGCGCCGGAAGGTTATTGGCTGTGAGCGAACTGCCGGTTACTGTAACTGCAGCCATCGCTGCTGTACCTCTTAAGAAATTTCGTCTTTGCATGGTTGATGATGATTTAGTTTGCATAAAAGTAAGAATTTCAAGGCATAAAAAAACTCCGAAGTAAAATTACTCCGGAGTTTTTAGTTGTTTTGAAAAATCCAAACCTCCAGGGTTTTAGAAATCTCATTCTTAATGGGTATGTTGGGATTACAAATCCACAGCACAAGCCGCCTTGAACTTCTGAGCATATCCTGATGAGTATGGGCGTTAACTATTCTTCCAATTACAATCACAGAATGACCAAATCAATTTCCAATTTTTGCTTGTTGATGTGAAATCGTCAGATTCACCATCGTCTTCAAATGTTATCTTCTTCCCATCTGCATGATATACATCACACATTAGACATGAATTAAAATTGTTGGATATAAAATATACGGTTTGGTTTTTCCACTCACATTGATATGCCTTCGCTTCCACTAAAGGCATTTTTTCAATGTCATGAATTTTAATCTGAAGCCAGTCGGGCATCTCTTCAACTAATATGATGTCAGAAGAGGCGGAATTCATTTTTTTTTGATAATTTTTCTTCAATACTATATTCGTTTTCAGAACAAGCGCAAAAAAGAGTCATAAAAATGAATGGAATTATTTTTATCATGTTTATTGGTTTTAAGTTAAAACTGCTATTTTTTGGTTCAAATAATCTTACCAAAGTGGTTACAACATTCGAAAGTTGTTTTTTCTCACACTCACACCCTTCCCTATTGAAGCAATAGTAAGGATAAAAGCGCAGAGTTTAAAAACTGTTGGTTAATTTGTTGTTTTCAAAATACTGTAGTTTTCAGGTGGAGAACGTTTCATGTTTTGGTTTTTAAGGATGGTTGAAGTTAATAAACATATCGTAAAGATTACAGATGCCACCCAAAGGTTGCGTTGGCGACTTCATGTTTGTTAATATAAATATATTTAAGAAGTGCAGGCTTTTGTCATGTTATTATCGCTTTAACTGTTGCCGAAAAGTGGCCATAAAAAAACAGGGCTTCACCTTGGCGTGAAACCCTGATTGATGGTTTACTGCTTTTGACAAAAAAAAACTCCGAAGTAAAAAATACGCCGGAGTTTTCAATTGTTGCTTGTTAAAATGATCAAGTCACAAAAGGATTGCAAAGCTTTCTTCTTTTGCCTTGACTTTATTGGGATTGGTTTTTATTCTGCTTTCGCGTAATCCATCGAGGCTATTCTCTTGTAACCGTTGTATCTCCATTTTGCATTTTCCTCGGCGGCTTTGAATAGTTCGTCGGCCACTTCAGGGAATGCTTTTTTGAGTGAGCTGTAACGTGCTTCGCCAAGCAGGAATGATTGGAATTTGGTCCAGTCCGGAGCATTTGAGTCCAGAACGAATGGGTTCTTTCCTTCTGCTTCGAGCATCGGATTGTGGCGGTATAAGCTCCAGTATCCACATTCTACTGCTATTTTTTCTTCGTTCTGCGTGCGGCCCATCGATTGTTTCAATCCGTGGCTGATACATGGCGAATAAGCAATGATGAGCGATGGTCCCGGATAAGCTTCTGCTTCGCGTATAACCTTCAGGTATTGTGCCTGATTGGCTCCCATCGAAACCTGAGCGA
>JAUYEQ010000074.1 GCA_030691295.1 Bacteroidota bacterium | reverse complement strand
CGGCATCCAATGCTTTTTTAAATTTCTTACGCAAAGCCATGATGGTGCGGGCATCGGCGCTCATGTGATGAGTTAACTGAGCCGAATTTTGCAGTGAAGTGTACATGGCTTTGGCAATCAACTTACGCATGTTGGTGAGTTTTTTCACTTCGAAATCGTCGCTGTAAACCGGATTGTATGAAATCAGGTCTTTCGCTACTGCTTTGCCTCCCAATCCAGTAGCAGCTTCTCCAGCTTTCAGTCCCTCTGCTTTGGCTTTTTCCTGAGCCAGCGGAGTGAGTTTTGGCAATGCCTGAGCAGCAGCTTCAATGTCGCGTTCAATAATACGACCTTCAGGACCAGAACCCTGAAGTTGCTGATAAGCTACGCCAGACTTCTCCGCCAGGTTTTTGGCGCGGGGCGAAATTTTCACTTTTCCTAAAGGTTCAGCAACTGTTTTTACTTCCAGAGCAGCTAACTTTTCAGTAACCACCTCAACGGCAGCAACAGTTTCGGCTACAGGAGCAGCAGCTTGTCCACCCGGACGGAATTCATCAACCGATTCACCGGCAGCACCGATAACGGCAACGTTCACCAATACAGGAACTTCATCGCCTTCAGCAAAAAAAACATCGAGCAAAATACCGTCAGCTTTGGCATCCTCTTCGAACGATGCCTTGTCTGTTTCATACGAAAAAAGGATGTCGCCTACCTTCACAGCGTCACCCTTTTTCTTTACCCATTCACCTAAAATACAGGTCTCAACTGATTGCCCCTGACGAGGCATTAACACCGGAATTGCCATATCTGATTTGTTTTAACAACTTTAATCAACTTGTAAACACAACTACAAACAGTATTATTGCATAAAACACTACTAATTCGTTAGTTAAAGCTAAATATTGTTTGACGCATCAAAACTATATTATTCTACTTGTATTTACAAGTCAATTTTAAAAAATTAATATATTTTATTACTTTTGGCTCAAATTCATACCATTATGGCTGAAGAAAGTAAATTACCACAGCATAAAAAAATCTACGAAATCCTCCGAAAACACATTCTTTCAGGAGTTTATGAAGAAGGAAGTCTATTGCCTTCTGAAAATGAATTGTGCGCGGTTCACAACATCACCCGGCCTACAGTTCGTCAGGCACTCGAAGCCTTAGTGAATGATGGTTTTATTTCGAAAAAACAAGGCAAAGGCAGCATCGTAAGGAAACCGCCTCAGGATATTGGTATTTTAAGTATTTCGGGAACTGCTTCCGCAATCGGCCATCAGTATCTGCAAACCCAGATTTTACAAAAACCGCAGATTAAACCGTGGCCGGAACATTTTCCTTTTGAGTTAAGTGACATCGAACGCGAATCAGGCTGCATATACATGGAACGACTTCGTCTGGTAGACGAACAGCCTGTATTTTATGACATTAACCACATTCCGAACATCAATTTGCCAAGGTTCTCAAGTCGTTCATTCGAAAACAAATCTCTTTTCGAGACACTTCGCACCCAATATCAGATTGAAATCAAAGGTGGGGAGCAAAAACTAAAAGCGATCAAAGCTGATCAGCTCATCGGTAAACTTCTGAATATTGCTGCTGGTGAACCAGTTTTGAGTATCGAACGAAAACTTAACACCAACCGTGAAGGTTTTCATATTTATTCAACCATCTGGTTCAATTCGGCCAAGCATTCGATATTCGGAACGTTTTAAAAAGAGTTCAAAGTTCCATGTTTCAAGTTCCAAGTTGCGTGCCGATCCAGAGCTCCGGGTTGAAGGATTGAATAGTTAATCCCAAGCGGTTAATCATTAATCTTCAATCTCCTGCCTTCATGCTCCCAGCCCCATGCCCCCAGTTCTCTAAAATGGCAAAATTACGAATTGAAAGTAATTCATCTAAAATCAGTCATAAAAAGGACGAATTCTTAAATAAAAGGCAATATTTACTTTCAAATCGTAAATCAGGTATTCGATTTCAAAAATATTTCACATCTTTGCTTCAATAAAAATAATTACTTAACTCCTTTTAAATTAGAGGTTTTACGCTATGAAAGTATTAAAATTTGGAGGAACCTCCGTAGGATCGGTAGAAAACATGCGTGCAGTGATGCAGCTGATTACCGATGGGAATCAAAAATTAGTTGTTTTGTCGGCCATGTCGGGAACAACCAATTCGCTGGTTGAAATAGCCAACTATCTTAAAAAAAAGAACAAGGACGCAGCCAGGCAGGTAATTAACCAATTGGAACAGAAGTACTACAAGGTAGTCAACGATTTATACACAACAGAAGAGAAGAAGGAGAAGGGTAAAACCGTTGTTTTCAGTATATTTCAAACTATAAAATCATTCACTTCAGGAGAGTTTAACGAAGTGGGAGAAAACGCCATTATCGCCCAGGGAGAGTTGCTTTCAACCGCACTTTTTACTGAACTAATGCTCGAAAATGGATATAAAACAGTTTATCTTCCTGCGTTGGACTTCATGAAAATTGACAGCGATAAAGCTGCTGATTCGTATTTTATCCGCGAAAATATCTCCAAAGTTCTTCAGGAACATGAAGTTGCTGATTACTACATCACACAAGGATTTATTTGCAGAAATGCCAAGGGCGATATCGACAACCTGCAACGCGGAGGAAGCGATTACTCTGCTACTTTAATTGGTGCAGCCATTGATTCTGAGGAAGTTGAAATCTGGACCGACATTGACGGATTCCACAACAACGATCCACGTTTTGTTGAAAACACGAAAAAAATTGATCAGCTTTCGTTTGATGAAGCAGCCGAGCTGGCCTATTTCGGTGCAAAAATTCTGCATCCGCAAACCGTTCTTCCGGCCAAACTGCAAAACATTCCGGTTCGCCTGAAAAATACCATGAACCCAAGCGACGAAGGAACACTAATCACAGCAGAATCCAGCAGTCACGGGATAAAGGCAGTTGCAGCAAAAGATGGGATTACTGCCATTAAAATACGGTCGTACCGAATGTTGAATGCCTACGGATTCCTGAAAAATATTTTCGAGATTTTCGAGTTCTTCAAAACTCCAATTGATATGATTTCAACATCGGAAGTTGCTGTTTCACTTACAATAGACAACACCAAGCACCTGAAAGAAATTGTTTCGGAACTGAAAGAATATGGAGAGGTAGAAGTTGATTACGATTTGACAATTGCTTGTATTGTTGGCGAAATGATTGCCGAAGAAACAGGTTTTGCCGCCAAGGTATTTGCGGCTCTCAAAGATATTCCAATCAGGATGATTTCATACGGTGGAAGCCGTCATAACATTTCCGTACTTGTAAAAACTGATCTGAAAAAACAAACACTTCAGGCTTTGAGCAACGATCTTTTAAACTTTAATTAATTTTTACCGATTGTGCTAAACGAACAGAATGCTCATTTATTTTACATTAATTCGGATTTTTTTTCGTTAAAATAAGGTTGTAAACTATATTTCCCTATATTTGCATCAATATTTCAATTTTTTTATTACATATTATGAAAACAGGTAAAGTTAAATTTTTCAACGAATCTAAAGGATTCGGTTTTATTAAAGACAGTGAATCTGACAAAGAATACTTCGTTCACGTTTCAGGTTTGGTTGACCAAATCAGAGAAGATGACGACGTAACTTACGAACTTCAAGAGGGACGAAAAGGATTAAACGCGGTAAATGTTAAACTAGCATAATAGTCTAATATTTTAAAGATTTAAAAGTTCGAAGCCCTGCATAATTGCAGGGCTTTCTTTTTGTAATTACTTTATGATCCCCATTTTTTTCATCAGGAAAGTAGCATTCATGGTACTGGTTACACCCTCCTTCAGCTTATAATCAAACTGCAACTCATCGCCGGAAAGATTTACTTCAAAACACTGATTTTTAATAATTCCCGGAAAAATTTCTGCCAACTCTGTCAGTTTCAAATCGTGGGTAGCCACCATACAATGTGTATTAAGCTGCACCAGTTGTTTCAGAACCTCAACTGAACCATTCAGCTTGTCAACAGAATTGGTTCCTTTCAGCATCTCATCAATAATAATGAAAAGCTTTTCACCTTTTCGAAGCAGTTCGAGCATATTTTTCAAACGCAGCAACTCAGCATAAAAATACGATTCGTCTTTCATGAGATTATCAGTGGTGCGCATATTTGTAAACAGGCGTACCGGCGAAAATCCAAATGAAGTGGCACAAACCTTACATCCCTGAGAAGCCATAATAAGGTTAATTCCAACCGTTCGCAAAAAAGTACTTTTCCCGGCCATATTTGCCCCGGTAATGATTACAATCTGCTGGCCGTTGCACAGTTCGAAATGATTGTCAATCCTTTTTTTAGTGGCAATCAACGGATGGCCAAGGTTTTCAGCCTGAATTGTGAACCCACGCGGATAAATCGTTGGAACCGTCCATTCAGGATGGTTGTAATTCAAATTGGTCAAACTGATCATTGAATCAAATTCAGCAATTACTTCAAACCATTCTTCCAATTGACCGCCAAAGTTTTTTTGCCATTTGTGCAATTGGTAAACACAGCGAATATCCCAAAGAATGATTGAATCCAGCACAAAACCGACAATAATGTTTTGTGAATAATCCAGCTCATTCAATATTTTCTGAAGCGCGGAAGTGATCTGACTAGCTGGTTTTCCCTGATTGTATAATTTGCTCCTTAGTTGAACCAACCAGGCAGAATTAAATTCTCGTTTCTCGATAAGCAACAGCATATCAACATACTGATTCAACAATTTGGTTTTTAAACCGAATACCTTTTTGAATTTACTGATGGTTTGCGAATAGGAAAGGAACAAAACCCACTGCGTAAAAACAGCAAAATAAAACAATTGATCTGGTATTGAATCCATTATCCAAAAAACGCCCAACAACAAAGTAACAACTGGAAGTACGGCGAGAACAATTTTCAGAAATGAAATATGTTTCAGAAGCAATGGTTCTTTCTGATGAAAAACAGTTTCAGCAAAACCGGTGTTTTCAGCATTTCGCCCCGATGCGAGGAATTGTTGCCGCCAATCCAAATCTTCGGCCAATTCATTAACCGCCAATTGTTTTTGCCTGATGGTTTCAGCGTCCACGTCGCTTTTCTGCACCGCTGCGGCCAATTTGTTTTTACCTCCTGAAGTGACTGTCCGGTTCAGAAACTGGAAGAACGAATTCTCACCAAACAAATCAAGGTCGTACGAATAATCATGATCGGGATGGATAAATTCAATTCCCGGATCAAACGGGCTGAAATCGCGGTTAATTCCCCGGATCTCATTTGTATTTATTTCGGCCAGATTCTGAAGATATTTCAGTTGCTTTTCAGCGCTGACTGAACGTTTTACCAAAAACAGAAAAGCTGTCAGGCATAAAAAAACAGTGATCCAGCCGATCAGATAACTAACAGGCATCAGGTAAATAAAAACCGGTATAACAGATAGAAAAAAAGCAAGCCTAAGCCATGAAATAATGCGAACCTGAAATCTCTTTTTGTCGAGTTCCTGCTGATACTTATGCGCTAAAGCCTCGTATTGGCTTGTGATTTTGTGTTCCATTAATTAAAAAACTGGTAATGAGCTAAACGATTGATCGTTAAAAGCATGGTTGCGATGTAGATGATAAACGAAACCAATATCGCAGCCGACTCTTCATTGGAAAGGTTGGTTTTTGAAATATCGGGAAGCATCGATTTAAAGTACTTTTTTTGAATCCAGAGAATTGCTTTGTAAGCAGCAAAACCGGTGAGAATACCCCAGACACAACCTGTGAGAATATCCAGTGGGAAGTGCATTCCCAGATAGATACGCGTGTATGAAACAACAATTGCCCAAATAAAAATCAGCATGGAATACCATCTGTTCCGGAACAAAAAAGTTGTAAAAGCCGCTACCGTAAAGCTATTGGCTGCATGTGCCGAGAAGAAACCGTAAAGTCCACCCTTGTTTACTATGTTGTGGATTAAACCATTCAAATTGGGATCATGCGTTGGTCGCAGTCGTTGTGTCAAATCCTTAATCAATCCCGAAAACTGGTCGCTGACAGCAATTGCCAGCGCAAGAATAATGATAATGTAGATTGAATTCCGACCATACTTTTTAATGATAAAATACAACAGCAACGCATAAAACGGATACCAGATTTCCTTGCTGGTCCATAAAATATTGGCCTTATCCCAAAAGCTGTTGTGAAAACTGTTCAGGAAAAGTAAAAGCGTTTGGTCTATTTGCCTGATAGCTTCTAAAATATCCATAACCTGTTATTTATTCAGTATTTGCCAGATTTTATCTTTCAGACTAAGGATTCCTTCTCCGGTAATGGATGAAATAAACTGATGCGGAATGTCGTTCAGAACCTCAGAAATTTCAGTTTTCAATTCTTCATCCAGAAAATCGCTTTTACTGATCACAAGAAAACGCTCTTTATCGAGCAATTCAGGATTGTATTTTTCCAGCTCGTTCATCAGGATAAAAAATTCTCTCCGGTAATCTTTTGCATCCGCCGGAACCATGAACAAAAGCATTGAATTGCGTTCGATGTGGCGCAGAAAGCGAAGTCCAAGTCCTTTACCCTCGTGAGCTCCTTCAATAATTCCCGGAATATCGGCCATTACGAACGACTGGTTATCGCGGTAACTTACAATTCCCAGATTTGGAACCAGTGTGGTAAACGGATAATCGGCAATTTTTGGCTTTGCGGCCGAAACAACCGAAAGTAACGTTGATTTTCCGGCACTTGGGAATCCAACTAAACCTACATCGGCAAGAATTTTAAGTTCCAATGTATAATAACCTTCAATCAGTTCTTCACCAGGTTGTGCGAAACGCGGTGTTTGTTGAGTTGGCGATTTAAAATGAGTATTTCCCAATCCTCCACGTCCACCCTGAACAAGAATATGCGATTCGCCATCCTGAGTAATTTCGAAGAGGAATTCACCGGTTTCGGCATCTTTGGCCAGGGTTCCCAAAGGAACATCCAGAATAACGTCCTCACCATCAGCTCCACTGCTGCATTGCTTTCCGCCAGATCCTCCATGACCTGCAAAAACATGTTTGCGATATTTCAGGTGAAGCAATGTCCACATTTGAGCATTTCCTCTCAGGATAATATGTCCGCCACGTCCGCCATCGCCACCATCAGGGCCTCCTTTTGGTTCTGATTTTTCTCTTCTCAAATGGGTCGATCCGGGACCGCCATTTCCTGATTTGCAAAATATTTTAACGTAATCAACAAAATTTGTATCTGCCATATATGTTTTTATTGTGGGCGCAATATGCAAAAAAAAAGACGAATGGCCAACAAACCAATCGTCTTTATGTGTTTATTATCAGAAACTTAAAGTGAACTAATTGTCTCAATCAACCGATTTGCAATATCTTCGACCGAACCCATACCATCAATTTTATAAAATTTATTCTGGGCTGCATAGAATTCTGTCAATGGCTTTGTTTTTTCGTTGTATATCCTAATTCTGTTCTCAATAATTGAAACATCATGATCATCAGAACGTCCGGAGGTTTTTCCGCGATGAAGTATGCGATTGATCAATTCCTCTTTTTCAACACAAAGGCAAAGCATTCCGGAAACCGGAGTACCCTTTTCTTCTAAAAGATGATCGAGCGCAGTGGCCTGTTCTACTGTGCGTGGAAAGCCATCAAAGATAAATCCGTTGGCATCAAAGTTTTCCTGCAGCTTTGATTTGATCATACTGATTACAATCGAATCTGAAGCAAGAAATCCTTTATCCATCAATCTTTTGGCTTCTATCCCAAGCTCGGTTTTTGCAGCAATTTCATTTCGTAGCAAATCACCTGTTGAAAGGTGGATCAGTTTAAATTTCTCAATTAGAAAATCGGCCTGAGTGCCTTTACCAGCACCCGGTGGGCCAAATAAAACAAGATTTAACATTACTAAAGATCAATTGGGTAACTTTTCGGTTACTTTATAAATATCTATCAAATTACGTCCTAAGCCATTATAATCAAGCCCATAACCAACAATAAAATCATCCGGAATTTCAATTCCAATATAGTCCAACGGTACTTTTACCTTCAGTGAATCAGGCTTTAAAAGCAGTGTCGCAATTTTAACATCCAATGGGTTTTTGCTCCTGATCTGTTCAATCGTTTTTTCAATTGTAATTCCTGAATCCACAATATCTTCCAAAACAACAACCGTGCGGCCTGTCAGATCTTCATTCAGACCGATCAGTTCTGTTATTTTCCCGGTAGTGCTTGTACCTGAATAGGATGCAAGTTTAATAAACGAAATTTGAGCATCGAGCAATGAAATGCGTTTGAATATTTCAGCCGCAAACATGAATGACCCATTCAGAATACAGATAAACAATGGATTTTTATCTTTAAAATCATGGTTCATTTTCTCGGCCATCTCTTCTACAATAGACCTGATTTTTTCGTAAGGAATAAACAGTTCAAATTCCTTGTCAAGAATAGTTACGTTTTTCATCGTTCTTCAAATTGGGAAATATTCAGTTGCTGTGGAATCTACATTTTCTGATTTTTTGGCTTATTTTTGCCTCAGAAAATAAAGCGACAAAGTAACAAAACTAATTTCTATTGGAAAAATTAAATATTGAAAAGATGGAACCAAGAGTAAGCATTATCATGGGGAGTACGTCCGATTTGGGAGTAATGGAAGCTGCGGCAAAAGTGTTGGACGATTTTGAAATACCCTTTGAAATCAATGCATTATCGGCACACCGGACACCGGAAGCGGTGGAAATATTTGCCAAAGAAGCCAAAGCGCGGGGTATCGAAGTAATTATTGCGGCTGCCGGAATGGCTGCTCATTTACCGGGCGTAATTGCAGCAATGACCACGTTGCCAGTAATCGGAGTTCCGATAAATGCCTCATTAAACGGATTGGACTCGTTGCTTGCAATTGTGCAGATGCCTCCGGGAATTCCGGTCGCTACAGTGGCGGTTAACGGCGCTCAAAATGCCGGAATTCTGGCAGTTCAGATGATGGCAATTGGTGATCAGCAACTTGCAGTCAAGCTTATAGCCTTCAAAGAAGACCTAAAATTAAAAATAGAAAAAGCCAATAAAGATCTTTCTGAAATAAAATTTAAGTTTAAGACAAACTAGACATAACTTATTATCAAAATAGTTGTAACTTGTATGCAAAATCAGGGTTCCTGAAATTTAATCAGGAATTTTTTTTTGCATACATGTTATGAAATTGTTAATAGCTTTTTCAGTATTCGTAATCCT
>JAUYEQ010000069.1 GCA_030691295.1 Bacteroidota bacterium | reverse complement strand
CTAACTTCTCAAGATATCAACAATACCGCAGTTCCAAAGTCAATTCAGAACGCACTCGATAACGAATATTACCCGGCCATTTATGATTTGGTTGATAAACTGGAAGAGATGGCAACCGAATGGAAAGACATTCCAATGCTGGCAAAAACACATGGACAACCAGCTTCGCCAACCAATCTGGGTAAGGAAATCCGGGTATTTTCGGAACGGATTAAAGGCCAGTTGGAGCAGTTAAAAGCCATTTCGTGCGATGCCAAATTTGGCGGGGCAACCGGCAATTTTAATGCTCACCACATTGCCTATCCCGAAATCAGCTGGAAAGCATTCGGCAATCATTTCCTGAAAAAATACCTGGGACTTGAACGGTCTCAATATACCACACAGATAGCCAATTACGACAATCACGCGGCCATTTTCGATGCCATGAAACGTGTCAACAACATCATCATGGATCTGAACCGCGATATGTGGACTTACGTTTCGATGGAATACTTCAAGCAAAAAATCAAGGCCGGAGAAGTTGGTTCATCGGCCATGCCGCACAAAGTGAACCCGATCGATTTCGAAAATTCAGAAGGAAACATTGGACTGGCAAACGCCATCTTCGAACATTTGTCGGCCAAACTGCCGGTTTCACGCTTGCAGCGCGACCTCACCGATTCAACTGTTTTGCGCAACATTGGCGTACCGTTCGCTCATTCGCTGATTTCAATCAATTCGACCATGCGAGGACTGAACAAACTTCTGATTAATACAGAAGCCATCAATGCCGATCTGGAAAAAAACTGGCCTGTTGTCGCCGAAGCCATTCAAACCATTCTGCGGCGCGAAGGTTATCCAAATCCTTACGAAGCACTTCGAAACCTTACGCGCGTAAACCGGAAGATTGATCAGGAAGTCATTCACGAATTCATTGATTCGCTTGAAATTTCGGATTTGCTCAAAACTGAATTAAAAAAGATTACTCCGCAAAACTATACCGGTATATTTTAATCATTCAGGAACAATAAACAATTGTTTTTAAGAGTTTTAGCAAACAGTATTTATACTGAACAACCGATTCATGAAGGATTTTTTCAAAATTTTAAGACGATTTATACCACCCTACAAAAAGCAGTTAATCCTGAATTTTCTGTTCAACTTGTTATCGGCGCTTTTTACAGTCTTTTCTGTTGCAATGATGATCCCTATTCTGGACATTATTTTCGACACCGCAAAAGACGTTACCAGCCTTGTTCCGTGGGAGATGTCGAAAGATGCTGTTTTTCACAATGCCACCTATTACATTACGATATTCAAAAATGAAAATGGTCCGGGATTTACCCTTTTGTTTGTTGGTCTTTTTGTAATCCTGGCCACACTCCTGAAGGTTGGGTTTTATTATTTGGGAGCCTATGAATCAATTACTATCCGTAATGGAGTAGTAAAAGATATCCGCGAGCAAATATTCACCAAAATTCTCAAACTAGCCCTCCCCTTTTTCTCGGAAGAACGAAAAGGCGACATCATTTCGCGCATCACCGGCGATGTTACCGAGGTAGAAAATTCCATCATGTCGTCGCTCGATATGTTCATAAAAAACCCGATCATTATTCTCGTTTTGCTCGTCTCAATGCTGATCATGAGCCCAAGCATGACGCTGTTTATCTTTCTGGTACTGCCAGTTGCTGGTTTTATTATCGGTCGCGTGGGTCGGTCGTTGAAAAAAGTATCGCGTGAAGGCCAGGACAAAATGGGAGAAATACTTACGGTCGTTGAAGAAACTCTCGGCGGATTGCGCATCATTAAGGCTTTTAATGCCGAAAAGAAAATGAACGCACGCTTTTATTCTGAACTTCACGATTACAAATCAATCATGAACCGGCTGATGCGTCGGCGCGAACTTGCACACCCGCTGAGCGAATTGCTGGGAACTATCGTAATTATTGTCATCGTTTGGTATGGCGGAACTTTAATTTTAGGTAAAAGAGGCGAACTATCAGGAACCGAATTTATAGCATACAT
>JAUYEQ010000068.1 GCA_030691295.1 Bacteroidota bacterium | reverse complement strand
CGGCATCGCTTATTTTGCGTTGATATATTTCTTTAATGGCAAGTACTCCGAGCAAAGCCATGGCAAATTGCTGAATGACGATGATATTTTTAACATCCCTGAATTTGTTGTATCCGGGGAAATAGTCGAGCATGAGATTGGTCAATATCGAGAAATTTTTACCCAGCGATAAAAGCAACGAGATTACGAAAACCGACAGTAGCCACCATTTGTCTTTGCCTTTTACCACAAACAAACCAAGCACAAACAAGAAACACAATACTGCGCCGAAATAGAAGGGTGCTCCCGAAATGGGCTGACTTCCCCAGTACATCGGCATTCCGCCTTCAACCATTTTCTTTGCCGGTCCTGCACCCTGCGATTCAGCCAGAAATTTGTAAGTTTCTGAACTTGTGCTCAACGATTCGCTCATGCCACCACCTTTGAAACGCGGAATGAAAGCTGTCAAAGCTTCTCCCAAATCGTAGCTGTAATCAAGGATGTAATTCTGATCGAGTCCGCTGGTTTTGTTCTCGTCGTTCAGGCTTAATTCCGATTGGCTGCGCATTGAAAATTTGCCGTATTCGTAGGTCGTTGAAAGGCGTGAATAGTTGGCGCCCACAGCAATAATCGCTGCAATAATTAAGAGTACAGCCGTTTTTGCAAAATCGGGTAAGGTTTTTTCCTTGATAGCGAATATCAGATAAGTTACTCCAAGTATCAGAACCAAAATCGCCACATAATAAGTCATTTGCAAGTGGTTGGCGCTTAACATCCACGTCAGGCCCAGGGCAGCAATCAGGCTTCCGCCAATTTTATTTTTCCTGAAAGCGAATAAAATTCCGGCAACAATGAGCGACATATAAGTAAGTGCGTGTGCTTTCGTCAAATGGCCGGTCACCATCACCACAAAAGTGAAAGTCATAAAACCATAAGCCAAACTGGCTGCAAAAGCTGTCCAAACGCCAATGTCGAGCAAAATGCACAGTATGAAGAAAAACAGAAAACTGAAGGTAAGGATCATTACCGGTTGCGAAATGGCAGTGATGGTCCGCTGCACTTTTGCAAACAACTCGCCCGGATACAAGGTTGAAGTCAGGTAAGCCGGCATTCCGGAGAACATGTTGTTCGACCAAAGCGCTTCTTCTCCGGTTGCATCGCGATAATCCACAATTTCTTTGGCCATTCCTTTAAACTGCGTTCCGTCAGAGCTTTGCAGCTTCTTTCCTTCCAAAACAGGTGAAAAATAAATTACGCTGATCACCAGAAAAAGAACAACAGCCAGAATAACCGGCCCTGATTTGTGAAGAAGGTTTTTTGTATTCATATTATTTTCAGGAGTATATTATTAATTCGTATTTTCGTGCGAAGCAAAAATAAACCTTTTTAAGTCAATTACTAAAATAAATGGGCGTAATTAAAAGGCAAACAATCAGGGGTTCCGCTTACTCGTACCTGGGCGTTGTAGTTGGATTTTTCACCACAGCACCGATTATGCCCAAACTAATGTCGCAGGATCAAATCGGCCTCATCAGTGTGCTGGTAGCGGTTTCGGCACTTTATGCCCAGTTTTCGACACTCGGATTTACCAACGTTACAGCGCGGTTATTTTCTTATTTCAGAGACAAGGATAAAAATAACAATGGTTTTGTATTTCTTGCGGTTGTGGTCGGAATGGTTGGTTTTACCGTTGCGCTCGTCAGTTTTTTTATTCTGAAACCGGGCATTGTTGAGAGCAATATTGAGAAGTCGCCACTTTTGGTGCAGTACATCTGGTATCTTGTTCCGCTTATTTTCTTCCGGATGTTTTTCCTGATTCTGGATACTTACAACAAAATGCTTTTCGATGCCACCACCGGCACATTTTTAAGCGATTTGCTTTACCGCATAGGAAACCTTTTTTTACTGATCGCCTATTTCTTTCACTGGATAGACTTCTCTCAGTACGTTTTTGGCTACGTTGTCATTCTTAGTTTTCCGGCCGTTTATCTGGCTGGTTTGCTTGTTTACCGTAAACAATTTAACCTGAAACCAAACCTTCAATTTATTCAGCCCCCACTCCGGAAGGAAATGATCAGCCTTGCTTTGTATGGAATTATCGGTGGTCTGAGTTCTGTTGCCCTGACCAGCATCGACAAAATTCTACTGAACGAATATTACAATCTTTCGATGACGGGGGTTTATTCCATCAGCTTTTTCTTTGGCTCCATTATCCTGATTCCAAACCGGGCGCTCGGGAAAATTTCATCCACCATTATTGCCGATGCATGGAAAAACAACGATCTGGCAACGATCGACGATATTTATTACAAAAGCAGCATCAACCAACTTTTTGCCGGTTTGCTGCTTTTTATCCTGATGGTCACCAACCTTCACAATATTTTCAAAATTTTGCCTCCTGAATACAGTGGTGGCGAATGGGTAATTATCCTGATTTCGTTGTCGAACCTGATTGTCGCCTCCACCGGGGTAAGTGTTCAGATTATCAGCACTTCGCACAAATACAAGATTCAGACTTACTCGCAAGGTGTATTGGTAGTTTTGGTGGTTATCTTTTACCTGATACTGATTCCGCTTTGGGGAATGAATGGCGCTGCACTTGCCTCTTTGTTCTCAATGGCGCTTGCATCGGCCATGCGTGTTTTCTACCTCAACTGGAACATGAAACTGTTTCCGTTTCGGATCACCCACCTCAAATGTCTGGCAATCGGAGTTATGGCTTTTGCTATCGGCAAAATTATCCCGGTATTCGATCATTATATTATAGACTTGTTCATTCGCTGTTTGGCCATTGGAATAGTATTTATCGGATTATGCTATTGGTTCAATATTTCAGACGATCTGACCAAGATTGCAGATAAACTATTGAAATACCTTAGAATTCGTTAGTTCCTAAAGGTTTTTGTCCGGATCGAGCCAAACAACTTTCTGTTCAGATTGATGTTGCTGACCAATAATTTCTCTGTATAATTCAGGTCTTCTTGCCTGAATATATCGTGTTCCACCAGCCTGTATAAGTTTCTCCGGAGTAATCGTTGCAGTTACAAAACTGTCGTCGAACGAACGGCATTCGGCTATTACATCACCAAAAGGATCGATAATCATTGAACAGCCATTTTTTAACTGGTCATCGTCCATGCCGATTGGATTAGAAAAGATGGCATAGATTGCATTATCATAAGCCCTTGCCGGCAACCATTTCATCAACCATTTTCGTCCTTTCATTCCATCAAACTCCAGTCGAAGTGAAGTTGGGTCGATTTCGCGGTTCACCCATAATTTCGGATCAACAAAACCCGCACCGGGTCTGGTGGATGGCGTACACATGGTAACATGAGGCATAAAAATAATATCAGCTCCAAGCAATTTGGTCGCCCTGACATTTTCTACAATATTATTATCATAACAGATTAAAATGCCACATTTCCATCCTAAAAGATTAAAGACGCAATAGCTATCGCCTGCTGTTAAATGCGGATTTATGAAAGGGTGCAGTTTCCTGAATTTTGCCACCAACCCATTTTTATCGACACAAACGTACGCTTTGAATAAATTATCATTTTCATCTTTTTCGAAAAGCCCTGCAAGCACAACTATATCATAATCTTTTGCTATTTTCCTGAGCCTCAAAATGCTCTCTCCTTCAGGAATAAATTCTGCCAAATCGAGCATCTGTTTTTTCGAAAGACGCCTTGCAAAAGTATAGCCGGTAATTGAGCATTCATGAAAAGCAATTACTTGCGAATCTTCAGCGGATGCCTTTTGGGATAGTTTTTCAATAACATCCAGGTTGTAAGCTTTGTCACCACTTTTGTTCTCAAACTGAGCAGTCGAAATTCTAATCTTGTCCATGTGCAGTATAATATGTTTTGACTGATGTTTTTGCAAGTTACAACTTAAATTGTTCTAACGAGGTAAGAAGGATTTCAATTTCACAACTTCAGCTTAAAATGTTGGTTTGACAGTTGCCCTAGGGCAATGTTAGACAAGGCAATATTTCTGTATTTTTGTCCTCATTCGAATCAAAAATTAATCATGCCTGAATTAGGAATCATCATACAAGCACGAACCGGCTCCACCCGAATGCCGGAGAAAGTAATCCAGCCGTTTTTTCAGGAGCAGACTATTTTGGATTTATTGCTCGAAAAAGTCAGGAAAACCAGCGTTCCGGTGGTGCTGGCTACTACTGTAAATCCATTGGACGACCGACTTTGCGCATTGGCTGAAAAGCACCATGTGCCGGTTTTCAGAGGTTCGGAAAACGATGTGCTCGACCGTTTTATTCAGGCAGCTCAACAGTTTGGATTCAGCAAAATCATACGGGTTTGTGCCGATAATCCGTTCCTGGATTTGGCCGGAATGAAAATATTAATCAACGAATTCAGCCAGTCGGATGCAGATTACCTTGGTTTTCAACTGGCGGGCGATAAACCTTCCATTCTCACCCACTTTGGGTTTTGGGCCGAAGCCGTAAGTTTCGATGCACTCGAAAAAGCTCAGCGATTGACCTCCGAAAAGTTGTACCGCGAGCATGTAACTAATTTCATTTACGGTAATCCAACGCTGTTCAATGTCCGGTTTATTCCGGCTGATCCCATCGTTTTTATGCGCACCGATATTCGGATGACGCTGGATACTCCGGAAGATTTCGAAATTCAGCAAAAAATATTTGCTGCAATCAGCAAGGAAAACCCTAATTTTGCCATTCGTGAAATCGTCAAATGGCTCGACAACCATCCGGAAGCGCTGGATGTCATGAAAAAGGAGATTGAAAAAAATCAAAAATAAGACGCACCGTTAACATGGAAGTCGACGTGTTTGCAAAACACCAAATCGTAAATTGTAAATAAAACAATTGTAAATACTTGAAATGGCAGAATCAACCTATATCATTGGCGAAATCGGACAGAACCACAATGGCGAAGTTGAAATTGCTAAAAAGCTGATAGATGTGGTTACCGAACCGGTGATTGACAAGCTGTTTGGCCAGACATTGCGCCCGATGGATGCGGTTAAAATGACCCGGCGTGATTTGAAGGAAGAACTTTCGGCATCCGAAATGCACCGTCCGTATGAAAATCCCAATTCCTTCGGGAAAACCTACGGAGAGCACCGCGCTTTTCTGGAACTGAACGACGAACAGCATTTTGAAGTTTTCAGGTATGCCAAATCAAAAGGGCTTGAATTTGTTGAAACCCTTTGTGCAAAAGGTTGTTTGTCGATGTTGCGGCTTTTTACGCCCGACCGGTTGAAAGTAGCTTCCCGCGACGTGACCAACCTACCGTTACTGGAAGCGATGGCCGAAACCAAAATTCCGATCATCCTTTCAACAGGCATGACCGGCAAAAAAGAGCTGGACGATGCACTCGAAATCATCACAAAATACCATTCAAAGATCAGCATTCTGCACTGTTTATCGCAGTATCCTTCCGAATATCAGAATATCAATTTGCTGACTATTAAATATTTGAAGGAAGAATATCCCCAATATACGATTGGCTATTCCGATCATTCAATTGGGATTTTGATGCCTGCCGTTGCTGTTGGAATGGGCGCTGAAATCATCGAAAAACACATCACGCTAAACCGCAACATGAAAGGTACCGACCATCGCGGATCGCTCGAACCGGAAGGAATCTGGCGCATGGTGCGCGACATTCGCAATACGGAATATGCCATTGGCAATTATGGAATTTTTATCAGCGATAAAGTGGAATCAACGCGCATAAAACTCGAACGTTCCATCGCTTCCCTGCGTACAATTGCAGCCGGTGAAATCATTGACGAAAGCGATTTGCACCTCCTCAGCCCCGGAGACGGTTATAAATGGGTTGAAAAAGATAAAATAGTCGGTAAAAAAACACTTGTTGAGATTCCGGCCAACGAAATTATTTATTCTGAAATGATTGAAAAATGAAGATAAAACTGGTATTGACCGATATTGACGGGGTTTGGACGGATGGTGGAATGTATTACGACCAGACCGGAAACGAATTGAAGAAATTCAATACAACTGACAGTGCAGGAGTTGTTTTTCTGCAATTGTTGGATATTCCGCTTGGAATCATCACCGGCGAAAATACAAAAATCGTTTGGCGGCGCGCTGAAAAACTGAAGATCAATCACTTGTTTATCGGTGTGAAAAATAAACTCGAAACAGCCGAAAAACTTTGTGCCGAACTTCAAATCTCACTTCAGGAAGTGGCATACATTGGCGACGATTTAAATGATGCCATGTTGCTGAAAGCCGTTGGATTTAGCGCTGTTCCGGCCAATGCACCCGGCTACATGGAAAAATATGCCAAAATTAGACTTACCAGAAAAGGCGGGGACGGAGCTTTCCGAGAATTTGTTGAGCTGATTCTCACAAAAGAAAACCTGCTCGACACCGCCATCCAGAAGTACCTGAAAACTACCCAGCAGAAGTAGCTTTACGGTATAAACTTCGGAGTAACTGCAATCATGATGTACGCCCAATTGTTGGTTGTCCCTCTTGATCCGCCTTTCAGAATCTCCAGACTTTCGCTGCCAAACATTTGTGAATAACCAAAGGTTATTTTTGCTGCCGGATTGATTGTTTGTGTCAAGCTCAAATCAATTTCGGTTCCCAGATAATTGCCGGCAGTTTCTGAAATCCTGGCAGTACTGGCAAAGAAATGAAGATCGGCGTTGAAGGCCGTTTTGTTTTTACTGGTTACGAATTTGACGTACGCATCGGCCAATCCAACGCTGCTGAGGTGATTGCCTACATAGAAATAATCCATAAACCCGTTGAATTTGTGGTTGGTTCCGTATAGCGGGGTAAATGATGCATTCTTTTCTTCTATGTCATAATCAGTGCCTGAAAGTATTTCGTAACCAAGTTGCCATTGCGTTTTTTCAGACGATTTGTAGGTTGCTTCAGCCATTAAATTGTATGCATTCAGCGATTTGCGTGCGCCATCTTCTCCGGTTTGAAAATACAAATTGCCCGAAAAAGCCAGTTTGTCCATCGGAACTTCCAGATGCGTGCCAAAAGTCTGACTGTATTTTGATGTTTGTTCAGTTCCTTCCGTAACCGGTCTCCCGTTGTTCAGAAACAACAAACTCCAGCTCAGTCCGGCAGTTTTCTGGTTAATCCACAAAAACTGCAAATCTTTGTAGGCATCGGGCCCCTCGTATAAATTGTCTTTCCGGTTGGTGTTTTCATGATGGGCAATCCCCAAATGAACATTTATTTTTTTTGTGTATTTAAACAAGGCCAAATCGTGCGAACGGCCTTGCTGGTTCCATCCTCCATGTCCAAATATTCGGCTGTCATCATATGCAAGTTCCTGCCGCCCGGCCTTTAGGCTGATTTCAGGAGTGAAATTTATTTCGGCCCATGCCTGATGAATGGAGGCTGCAAAATCCTGATTTGCAACTTGCTGCGGCTGGCTTCCCCACACGCGGACATCCTGCAATACCAGACCGACTTTCAGCAAATCCATTTTGTAATCGAAATTCAGTCGGGTGCGCTGCGATGTAAAAACCGATGCTTTCTGGTCTTCCGCAGCAAGCGTTGAATATCCGTGGCTGTATTCGGTGCGTGGCCTGAATTCGCCGGAAAGGCTGAACTGTGCCTTTACCTGACTGCCCACAAAAAGGCAGAATATTGCGATAATGATTGATTTTTTCATATCAATTATAATTCTACCTTTTTGCCCCAGCTTGCTTCGCGTTTTTCGGCGGCTTCAATCCATTTTGGCAACAGGTTTTGCTTGAAAGTTTGTTTCTCTTCCCTCAACTTTTTCATATCAAGTCCTATAAATTCCTGTGCTTTGGCTTTGGTGGAAATATCGGGATAAGGCACCTCCTGATTAAACCCTTTACTGGCAAGCAATCGCACCAGTTTAACGCGTGTTTCGCCGACAATGGCAATTCCGGTCGAAATAATCCGGCCAATTTCAATTGGTGCGTGGAACGAGGCGCCATGACTGGCAGCAGCAAAATCCCAGCGCCATTGTGCATGACGGATTCCCTGAAGGATATCTTTCATTTCGGCATCGGTGGCTCCCAGATCCCAGGCTTTTTTGGCTTCAACATGTGCATGAACCAGGTGTTCTTCAAGCTTATCACGGTTTTCAATTATTTTATCCT
>JAUYEQ010000491.1 GCA_030691295.1 Bacteroidota bacterium | reverse complement strand
ACCTTTTCCGGCCTGCTGCGCTTCTGCATAGCGATCACCTTTTGACGGCAGATTTTTAATATTCTGACGAGACAAAATCAGCGCTGTTGGCGAATCGGTATTTTCGAGTGCAAGTTTCCATGCAACGGTAGCTTCTTCGCTATCAGCAGGACGAAGCACCAACACTGAGTTTTTGCCGTGGTGATTTTTCAGTTTTTCCATCAGGCGAATTTGGGCTTCCTGCTCAACCGGCTGGTGGGTCGGACCATCTTCCCCAACGCGGAAAGCATCGTGTGTCCAAACATATTTTACAGGCAATTGCATGAGGGCGGCCATGCGCACTGCTGGTTTCATGTAGTCGGAGAACACGAAGAAAGTGCCACAAACCGGAACGATACCGCCGTGCAACGCCATTCCGTTCATGATACAAGCCATTGTCAGCTCGCAAACTCCAGCCTGAAAGAACGATCCCGAAAAATCGCCTTTAGTAAATGCTTTGGTTTTTTTCAGGAATCCGTCAGTTTTATCCGAGTTTGAAAGGTCGGCTGAAGAAACGATCATGTTTTCAACTTCGCCGGCAAATGCGGCCAAAACGGTACTCGAAGCAGCGCGTGTTGCAGTACCGGCTTTCTGCACAATCTGATCAAAATCGAATGCAGGAGCTTCGTTGCTGAAGAAAGTTGCAAGTTTTGCAGCCAATTCAGGATTGGCATTTCTCCATTCCAGTTGAGCTGTTTTTTTCTCAGCCGCAGCAGCAATCAATTCAGCTTTACGTTGGTCGAACATTTCCTGAACATCGTCGAAAATGACGAACGGATTTTTAGGATCACCATTCAGGTTTTCGATTGATTTTTCGAATGAAGCGCCTGCTTCGCCCAAAGGCATTCCGTGAGTGGCACACTGACGTTCGAAACTTGAACCGTCGGCTTTTTGTGCACCCAAACCCATGATGGTTTTACCAATGATCAGGGTAGGTTTTTCGGTTTCAGCATTGGCTTCTTTCAATGCTGCGCGGATTGCATCGGGATTGTTTCCATCAATGGTGATTACTTTCCAGCCCCATGCTTCGTACTTTTTTGCGGTATCTTCTCTGGTAACTTCTTTTGTTTCGGTCGAAAGCTGAATATCATTTGAATCGTAAAACATGATCAGGTTGCTCAGTCCGAGAAATCCGGCAATACGCCCTGCCCCCTGTGAAACTTCTTCCTGAACACCACCATCAGAAATGAAAGTGTATGTTTTGTGTGCCATCCATTCGCCAAAACGCTGAACCAAAAAGCGTTCGGCAATAGCTGCCCCAACAGCCATTGTATGTCCCTGACCGAGTGGTCCTGAAGTGTTTTCAACTCCTCGTGCAGGTTCAACTTCAGGATGGCCGGGAGTTGGGCTTCCCCATTGGCGGAAGTTGGCCAGTTCGTCCATCGTGTAATTGCCATTCATGGCAAGAATCGAGTATAACATTGGCGACATGTGGCCCGGATCCAGAAAGAAACGGTCACGGTTAATCCATGTCATATCGCTTGGATCGAAATTCAGAAATTCAGAATAAAGTACAGTCACAAAGTCTGCACCGCCCATTGCACCACCTGGATGACCTGATTTGGCTTTTTCAACCATTGATGCCGACAGTATCCTAACATTGTCAGCTGCTTTTACTATGAGATTTTTTTCCATTTTATATATTTTGAAAGATTAAATTTAAAACAACTTGTATATACAAGATAAATGCCCGGCAAATATAGTAATTACACTAAACTTACCGGGCATTTTAAGTTCAGAAGAGAGAAAAATTAATATTATTTCGGCGGAAGGATTCTTACCATTACAACACCTTCAATTTCCGAAATCATGTCTTTTATAACAGCAGGAACAGTGCCGTCAATGTCAATAATGTTATAAGCAATTTCGTCTCTGTTCTTGTTAAGCATGTTCGAAATATTTAAACCTTCATGTGCCAGTAATGCTGAAATCTGGCTTACCATTTTCGGTATATTCTTGTTTGCCACCACTATTCGGGTTCCGCCGTTTCGTTCCATTTCGGCAGTTGGGAAGTTTACCGAATTCACAATATTTCCGTTTTCCAGATAATCGATGGTTTGATTTACAGCCATAATAGCACAATTGGTTTCAGACTCTTCGGTGGACGCGCCAAGGTGAGGAATGGCAATGATATTTTTCACATCGATCAATTCATCTTCAGGAAAATCGGTGACATACTTACCAACTTTTCCAGATTCAATTGCTTCAATCATATCCTGATTTTTCACTAAACCACCACGAGAAAAATTCAGGATTTTCACCCCGGTTTTCATCATTTTTATTTTATCCTTATTGATAAAACCTTTGGTTTCGGGCATTTGAGGAATATGTATTGAAACAAAATCGGCATTGCCCAACAATGAATCAAGTCCTTCGGCCTTCTTCACATTACGACTCAATTTCCAGGCATGGGCAACCGAAATGTAGGGATCGTACCCAATCACATTCATTCCAAGGCCCTGGGCTGCATTGGCCACCAAAACACCTATGGCTCCAAGTCCGATAACTGCCAGCGTTTTTCCACGGATTTCCGTGCCGCCGAAGTTGGATTTACCTTTTTCAACCAGGCCGGCAACTTCGCTTCCTTTGCCTTTCAAGGTTTTTGCCCACTCAATTGAATTGGCAATATCGCGCGACGCGAGCAACATACCTGCAATTACAATTTCTTTAACTCCATGGGCATTGGCACCGGGGGTGTTATAAACAACAATGCCTTTTTCGGTGCATTTCTCGACGGGAATATTGTTGACACCGGCACCTGCGCGGGCAATTGACAGCAGGCCTGAAGGCAACTCCATGTCGTGCATGGCCTGACTACGAACGATAATTGCATCAGGATTATTGAATTCACTGGCAATTTCGTATTTGTCTAAAGGAAAAATCTTCAATCCTTCCGGATCG
>JAUYEQ010000051.1 GCA_030691295.1 Bacteroidota bacterium | reverse complement strand
GTGTCAGGGTGATCATTCGGGTATCGCCTGGAAATATTGGTAGTAATAGTTGTCCCATGACCGCTAAGATAAGGATTATTACTTTACGGCAATTGTCCTGTTAGCCGTTGATAATCAAACATAGGTATTGGATGTCTGAATTTAACACTTTTCATTATGAATGTCATATCAACTTGCCTTACGGGAACTGCAACTATTCTGTCATGCAGAAAGATTGCACAGTCATTTAGTGAAAACATCTACGAACTCTCTTCTATCAGGCACAATTGGTCGCCTGAATATGCCGCAAATCTGAAGGAAAGAATTGACTCAATGATGCACCAGTATTTTACTGAAGAATCGCTCTCGGAACACCTCGAAAAACATGGCCAGTTTTACGAACTAATGGTTGCCGCGTTAAAAGACGTTACCGTATTTCGTGCCGAATTGAAAGTTGATTTCAGTTACGACAAACCATTTCTGAAAGAAACATTTGAAAAATTGGGATATGTTGATTATTACAGCGATGCAAAAAATGGAGATCATTTTAGTTTGTACAAAATGATGTCAACATTTAAGCGCAACATGGACAGTGATTTACAACAAGTGATTCTGGCCAGGGGCATCGACCAGCATTTACTCAACCGGCTACTTTCTTACCGCGAAAAACTGGCTGAACTAAGGAACTGCTTTGATATTTTGAACGGCAAAAATGAATTGGGAGCCGAGTTGAAACGGGAAATCAATTCTATTTATTCTGAAATAAAGGATATTTGCCGCATAGCTACCGCTTATTACGAGTTTGACCCTGTTCAGCGTGATAGGTTCTGCTTTTACAAGGTCATGATTGGCCTTCGAAAATCGATGCTGGTAAACTAATAAAAAAAATCCGGAGGCTCAAAACCTTCGGATTT
Organism: Bacteroidota bacterium; assembly: GCA_030691295.1. Lineage (GTDB taxonomy): Bacteria > Bacteroidota > Bacteroidia > Bacteroidales > Prolixibacteraceae > Aquipluma. The sequence continues at coordinate 956 of JAUYEQ010000051.1, read as the reverse complement.
TTTTTATTTAAATATTTTTCAACGATTTATTCCTGATCGTCAGTTTCTTCCAATTCGGTTTCTTCCTCATCCTCGTCATCTGCCGAATAAACTACATCCAAGTCTTCATCTTCAAAAACCGGAGTTTTTGTCACTTCTTTCAACGGTTTCAGGTTTGATGGAATCTTTGCATTCACTTTGTCTTCAAAATAAGGGAAAACATCAATGATATTGCATATTGCCAGTGAAGTGGTTTGATAAGGAACCAGCACATAGGCAAGTCCTTCTTCGAGGCGTTGAAGAGCCTGTTTCAGATCGTCGGCGGCAACCAGAAAATAGTTGTTTATTTTCTTCTCTTTTCCGGCTTTTTCATCAATGGTTACAATGCCAATTCTTGCTTTGTACCACCATTCACCGTTTTCGTGAGGGTATATTTCAACAATATTCGATTTTTTAATATTGTCAACCATAAATTCACCACGAACCATGGTTTCCATTTGCTGAATGATGCGTGTTTCTGCATCTGTAAACGAAACGGCATCTACCAGATACACTTCGCTCACTTTGCGCTCGCGGCCATCATCGTCAATTTTCACATATTTTACTTTACACTCGAACCAGGTTTGCATACTTTATTTTTTTTGATCTGCAAAGATATTTTCTCTTGTCACAAATTGAGAGGGAAATGGAAATAGTTTTAAACAAAATGAACAATGCAAACAAATGACAACAAGACAACCGACAACCAAAGCCATATTCCTGTCAATTGCTGCTGATCACAGTATGCTCTATTCGCTTTGCAGTTTGTCAGCCATTGCATTTGCCAATTCAATACACAGAGCGAATTTTTCCTGTTTTAGCGCGCCTTTTTCCTCAACCGGCTGATAAACAAGTTCCCATTTGATGTTTTCTGCAAATTTCTGAAGATTTTTTACGCCGCCGCCATTCCAGCCAAATGAACCGAAAATTCCGAGCAG
>JAUYEQ010000050.1 GCA_030691295.1 Bacteroidota bacterium | reverse complement strand
TAAAAATGCAATGAGCAAATTGAAAAATCTTCAGAATAGTCATGCCCTCACAACGTTTGTACATCGGGGCAATTGTATGCATTTCAGAGATAATTGAAAAGAATATTTCAAATAACCTTTTAAAAAAACAATTATGGCAGCACATTCTGATTCAAACGAAATTTGTTGTCCTGAATTTGACCCAATTCCCTGGGATGACAAAATCTTCCATTGGGAAAACAAAAAGTTCATCAAAGACAAAGTTTTCACATTGTTTTACATGCCCATGAACTTCGGCAAAGTGATGAAACGCCTCGACAGCAAAGTGAGCGCTTCCGGCGCAACCATGCCCGACAATCTCGGCCTTTCCGATCACACTTCGAAATGGAACATGGATATTTTGCTGGCTGTTGACAAAGAAGTTCCGGATGCTGAAAATGTTACACTAAGCGGAAAATTCTTCAGTAAAGTTTATGAAGGCCCTTTCCGCGATACCGAAAAATGGTGCAAAGACTTCGAAAACCTCGCCAAAGCCAAAAATTTTACCATTAAGAAATGGTACATGTGGTACACCACCTGTCCGAAATGTGCAAAAAAGTATGGCAAAAATTATGTGGTGGTGGTTGGGCAAATTGAATGAAATATAAATAAAAACAAATCAAATGAAAACAACAATCAAAACAAACCTGGAAATCATATCAATGATTGTATTGATATTGGCAGTTCTTTGCAGGAGCAATGTTTCGGCAGTCCAAAAATCTGAAAATATCACTAAGTCAGTTCCCGGTTGGTCATCTGAAAAGGAATTTCAGCAATTGCAGGAATTCTCTTTGGAAGATGATTCGCTTAAAGCCGGACTTCTAAAAGCACAAAATCTGGCACAACAGGGAAAGAAAGAAGAAGCTTCTAAAATCTACACCGATCTGATGGAAATTTATCTTCACGAAAAAGAACCGGTGAAAGGATGGCTAATGCTGAATATGAAGAGATCGCCCACCGGGGAGGAGGAAGCGATTCAATCACTGGATCAATTGGGAAAACTATATCAAAAAAATTCAGCAATTATTTTCTGGAGGATGTTTTTGGAAGCAGAACATGCCCAAAATGAGGCGGCTATGAAGGATGTTGATTACCTTATTCGATTGCAGCCCGATTCGGCGGTAAACTGGGTGGCCAAGGGGCAGATACACGCTGAGATGAAACAGTTTGAAGAGGCATCAAAGGCATTTGACAAGGCGACAAAACTTGATCCGAAACGACCTGATGTTTGGGGGATGAAAGCGGGAACACTGGCAAAGCTGGGCAAGTACGACGAAGCACTGCTGTCTGCAAACAAAGGAATTGAATTGATGCCAGCCTCTTTCGTCGGAATATATAACCGCGCTTGTGTTTACAGTCTTAAAGGCGACAAGGCAAATGCGCTTGCTGACTTGAAGAAGGCCATTGAACTCAATCCTTCTATTAAACGACATGCCCAAACAGATGAGGATTTTAAAAGCTTGTGGGACGATGAGGATTTTAAAAATACGACAAAATAGACACTTTTACAGCGTTTGTTAATCTCTCTTTCTCTGGAATATTTTATTTTGAAACTTCACTGTTTAAGTGATTAAGTTGTTCAATTTTAATGTATTAAAAGGAGGTACCAAAATCATGATCGAACATGTACACAACCACATTACGTCAGAATTACAACAGAATACCCGAACGGATATCATCTTTATTCTGACATCGATATTTCTTAACCTGATTACCCTGGCAGTGAATTCAGGCATGTCAAAAGAATCACGGACAAGCTCTTCAACTTTAATCGTCATGTTTGTATTTGTCGTTCTCATTATTTTGGTCAATCTGGTAGTGGTCATTGGATTGATGAAAGGAAAGGAAACACGCGCGAAACTGCTGAAAGGTTTAATCAGCATGTATAAAGACCAGAATGTGGATAAGTATTACGATTCTTCACTGCTCGAAAATTATAACCTGAGGTATAACCTGTTTATTCTGGTGGTCGTTTTTACCGGAGTGATAGCGATGATCGTACCTTTTATATTGAGGTAATTGAACTTCACATCGAATCAGTTATCCATGCAACTCTCTTTAAGATGAGGTTTTTCACAAATTGATTGTCTGCGATGCAAGATTCCAATGTTGTATTATGGCAATGTCCGTTTTTTTTGTATGTTCGTCAAAACAACCAATTTATTTATATCCTTAATTCACCAGGTTATGAGAAAAACAATCCTCTTTTTAATTATATTCTTTTATATGATGAGTTCATGCACACAATTTCAGCCGGTAAAAGCTCCGGTTGCCGAAAAAAAAGAACATTGGCGCGACATTCACGGCGACAAAGTTTTGGACAACTATTACTGGATGTACGATTTCTTTGGTAAAGGCCCCGACAGTACCAATGTGGTAAATTATCTGACAGCAGAAAATACATATCTGGATGAGGTAATGAGCAGTACAAAAACCTTTCAGGAGAATTTATTTACTGAAATGAAAGCCCGAATTAAAGAGAAAGACGAGAGTGTACCGGTTTTTAAAAACGGTTATTTCTATTATACCCGTACCGAAGATGGCCAGCAATACTATAAATATTGCCGGAAAAAGGGATCGTTGGATGCTCCTGAAGAAGTTTTACTCGATGTAGATCAGTTGGCTGAAGGTCATTCCTATTATTCGGCAACAGGATTTAGTATTAGCGAAGACAATAAACTGTTGGCGTATGGGGTTGATTTAGTGAGCAGAAGGCAATATGCCATTTATGTAAAAAACCTTGAAACAGGCGAATTATTGAAAGATGTGATTGAAAATACAGAAGGCGACCCTTGTTGGGCAAACGATAATAAGACGATCTTCTATACTGCCAAAAATCCGGTTACACTTTTGTCTGAAAAAATTCAGCGTCATACCCTTGGAACTGATGCTGCAACAGATGTTCTGGTATATGAAGAAAAAGATAAAAGTAATTACATCGGTGTCGGTAAAAGTAAGAATAACAAATACATTTTCATTGTTTCTCAGGCAACCATGTCGTCGGAATACCGAATGATTGAAGCCGCGAAACCCAATGATTCATTCAAAGTTTTTCAGCCCCGGATGAAAGATGTATTGTACAATGTAATTACCTTATCTGACAAGTTCCTGATTCGCACCAATAAAGACGATGCAAAAAACTTTAAACTAATGGAATGTCCTTTGGAAAAAACGGAGGTTTCAGGCTGGAAAGAAGTTATTCCTGTCCGTAACGATGTATTGCTTCAAAGTGTTCAGGAATTCGAGGACTTCATCGTAATTAATGAGCGCAAGGACGGTTTGGTAAAACTGCGGATCAGAAGTTTGAAAGACAATTCCGAACATTTCATTGATTTTGGTGAACCAGCTTATTCCGCCAATTTTGGCGCTAATCCTGAATACAACTGCACGACTTTGCGATACAACTACACCTCGCTTACCACGCCATCATCGACATACGATTACGAAATGGATTCCAAAGTAAAAATCCTGAAAAAACAGCAGGAAGTGCTGGGTGGCTATAATTCAGCCGATTATACTACCGAAAGATTGTATGCAACAGCAAACGATGGTACCAGAGTTCCTATTTCGCTGGTGTACAAAAATGGGTTTAAAAAGGATGGCAATGCGCCTTTATTGCTTTATGGTTATGGAAGTTATGGTGCCAGCATGGACGCCAGTTTTAATAGCACCCGATTAAGTTTGCTCGACAGAGGTTTTGTATATGCAATTGCACACATACGTGGAGGGCAGGAAATGGGCCGCCAGTGGTACGAAGACGGCAAGCTGATGAAAAAGATCAATACGTTTAACGACTTCATCGATTGCGGTAAATTTCTGGTTTCCGAAAAATATACATCGAACAAACATCTTTATGCGATGGGTGGAAGCGCCGGTGGATTATTAATGGGTGCAGTAATAAATATGGCTCCTGAAATGTGGAATGGCATTGTTGCGCAAGTTCCGTTTGTTGATGTGGTGAATACCATGTTGGACGAAAGTATTCCGCTTACCACCAACGAGTTTGATGAATGGGGAAATCCAAAAGACAAGGATGCTTATTTCTACATGAAAAGCTACAGCCCCTACGAAAATATTGAAAATAAAGACTATCCGAATATGCTGGTTACAACCGGGTTGCACGATAGTCAGGTGCAATATTTCGAACCGGCCAAATGGGTTGCCAAACTTCGTGAAATGAAAACTGATAAAAATTTACTGTTGCTTAAAACCAACATGGAATATGGTCATGGCGGCGCAAGCGGGCGATTCGATTACCTGAAGGATGTTGCATTGAATTTTGCATTCTTATTTAAGCTGGAAGGAATAACAAAATAATAAAACGATTTTTTGTAGAGACGCGATTAATCGTAGAGACGCGATTAATCGCGTCTCTACAAAACTATTTCACCACCGCATCCCACAGCACCTCCACCGGATGCAAAACTTTTCTCCCTGTTCCATCCTCTATATGATGGCGGCAGGAAGTTCCCGGAGCGGCAACAATTTCTTCAGAAGTTGATTTCCTGACAGCCGGAAATAAATCGAGTTCGCCAATTTGCATACTTAGTTCGTAATGTTCTTTTTCGTAACCAAACGAACCTGCCATTCCGCAGCAACCGCTTTTTATTTCCTGAACAGTATAGTTGACTGGTAGTTCAAGCATTTTTCGGGTGGGTAGGGTAGAGGCCACCGCTTTTTGCTGGCAATGTCCATGTAGTTTAATGACTTTTGTGTCTGTACAAAACTGTTCGCTCCGGATGTTTCCTTTCTCCATTTCCTGAACCAGAAATTCTTCCAGCATCAGCGCATTTTTGGCTAATTTTTTTGCTCTTTCCTGAAGTGGCTTTTCAACCAGTTCCGGATATTCGTCCCTGAAAGTCAATATAGTTGACGGTTCAATCCCGATCATCGGCGTTTCTTCCGAAATCATTCCGGAGAGCTGGCTGACATTGAAATTAGCGATTTGTTTTGCTTTGCGCAGCAATCCTTTCGAGAGGTAGGTTCGTCCGCTTTCCAGATGTTTTGGAATGACGACTTCGTAGCCCAATTTATTCAGCAGTAAAATGGTTTTTATCCCGATGTGGCTTTCGTTGAAATTGGTAAACTCGTCGGCAAACAGATATACTTTCCAAATTTTTTCTTTGCCCAGCAATATTGGTTTACGGTACCATTTTCGCAAACTTAGTTTTGATAATTCAGGAATTTTCCTCTCCGGAGCAAAACCAATCGCTTTTTTAAACAGTTTGGTTGAGGTAATCAGGTTGGTAATCGAGCGGAAAACCATCCCCGTTTTGTTGATCCGCGGCAAATACGCAATCAGTAACGAACGCATCGGGAAACCATGCTGGTCGTAATATTGCTGCAAAAATTCAGCCTTGAACTTGGCCATGTCGATGTTCGACGGGCATTCCGATTTGCAGGCTTTGCACGACAGACAAAGATCCAACACTTGCATCACTTCTTCCGAATCAAACACATTGGCTTTTTGTGGTCGGGTCAGGTATTCGCGCAAGACGTTGGCGCGGGCCCGGGTTGTTTTATCTTCGTCGCGGGTGGCCATGTACGATGGGCACATTGTTCCGCCAATCAGGTTGCTTTTGCGGCAGTCACCCGATCCGTTGCACATTTCCACTGAACGCAGCAAATCGCCGTGGGGCGAATAATCAAACAAAGTGCTGGCCTTGAAATACGGCTGCCCCATCAAAATTCGTAAATCTTTGGTGATGGGCGGTGTGTCCACAATTTTGCCCGGGTTCAGAATATTTTGCGGATCCCAGGTGTATTTCAGCTTGCGTATCAGTTCGTAATTGTGCTGGCCGAGCATCAGCGGGATAAATTCACCGCGCAACCGGCCATCGCCGTGCTCACCGCTCAGCGAACCACGGAATTTTTTTACCAGTTGGGCAACTTCTTTTGCCAGCGAATGATAGATTTTGACATCTTCCGAATCTTTTAAATTCAGGAGCGGACGAAGGTGTAGTTCGCCGGTGGCAATGTGTCCGTAATAAACACAGGTCAATCCGTAGCGAGCGATGATCTGATCAAATTCGCGGATGTATTCAGGCAAAACATCTGGCGCAACCGCAGTGTCCTCAATCACTGTCACATTTCGTTTGTCGCCCGGAATATTGGAAAGCAAGCCCAGTCCGGCCTTCCGGAGTTCCCATATTTTCCGGATGCTCTCCTTGTCGGTAAAAAGCTGAAAATGATAACCAAATCCTTCATTCCGGAGCTCTTCTTCCAGTTTTTGGGCTTTTTCCTGAATTTCATCTTCTGAATCGGAAGAGAATTCAATCGTTAAAATTGCTTTTGGATTTCCTTCAATGAAAAAGCGGTTTTTTCGCTGTTCAACGTTTTGGAGTGTGCAATTCAGGATAATGTCGTCGGTTAGTTCAATTGCATCCGGAAAATGACGTAAAGCAACAATATTGCCATAAAAAGCATCTTCCAGAGTTTTGAAATGAGCGCAAACCAATCCCTGAAATTTGGGCGGAAGCGGAACCAGGTTCAGCTTTATTTTGGTTGTAAATAGCAGTGTTCCTTCCGCTCCGGCCAGCAATTTGCAGAAGTTAAACGGTTTGCCGTTACGGGTGAACGGATCAGTTTCAAGCAGCACATCCAGCGCGTATCCGTTGTTTCGGCGTGTCACTTTCGGGTCAGGAAATTCGTTTCTGATTTCCTGCTGATTGAATTGATCTGCAAGTGTCTCCTGAATGTTTTGATAGATTTCAGTCTCCAGAAGTTCCGCATTTCCCAAACATTTGGCTTCGAATTCTTCGGTAGTGAGCGCTTTGAAAATTACTTCCGATCCGTCCGAAAGAATGCCTTCCACTTCCAGAATATGTTCGCGGGTGCTGCCATAAATCAACGAATGAAGTCCGCAGGAATTATTGCCCAGCATTCCGCCTATGCAACAGCGGTTGGCAGTTGAGGTTTCAGGCGCAAACTGCAAACCATGCTTCGAAAGAAATAGATTCAGTTCGGCCAGAACAACACCCGGCTGCACTTCAATCCAGCGTTCTGCAACGTTCAATTCTCCAATTTTATTAAGGTATTTCGAAATGTCAGCCACAATTCCGGAGCCAACAACTTGTCCGGCCAGCGAAGTTCCTCCGGCACGCGGAATCACAGAAGTTCTCATCTGGCGCGCAAAGGCAATGATTTTTCGAATGTCTTCCTTGTTTTTCGGGCGGGTAACAGCCTGCGGAATTTCGCGGTACGACGAAGCATCGGTGGCATAAATTACTTTCTGCACCTGATCAGTAAACACATCACCTTCGAGGGATTGTTTGAGCGGTAAAAACGGATCGGTTGGTTTCATGCTTCAAAAATAGCCAAATAAACCATTCTGTAAAGTGAATGCAATCGATTGTTCCATAATTCATAAGGCAATTTTTCGTGTCATTATATACATGTGTTTTGTCAGTTTATCCAATAAATTTAGCAAACTAAAGCTACTCCTCATCATATTTTAAGTACTTTTGTATCGAATTTTTTACTTAAAAGTTTAAACTTTAAATCAACAATGGAAATCTTAAAACGTGTCTATCAAAACGCTCAGAAATACCAGAAAAGGATAGTTTTACCTGAAGGAGCGGAACCCAGAACTTTACGGGCAACCGAAATTGTTCTGAATCAGAAATTGGCACAAATCATTCTTTTGGGAAATCCTGAAGAAATTATTCAGGCTGCCACAGAGATCGGAGTTAATATTGAGGGTGCGACAATTGTTAATCCTAAAACCGACCAGAGAAGGGAAGCGTATGCCGATTTAATGGTTGAAATCCGCAAATCAAAAGGTCTGACGCGTGAAGCTGCTTTAGAGTTGCTGAATGATCCGCTGTATTTTGCGCCAATGATGATCAAAAGCGGCGATGCTGACGGTGAATTGGCCGGCGCCATCAATGCAACCGGAGATGTGCTGCGTCCAGCGCTACAATATGTAAAAACCGTGCCGGGCGTGAGTGTTGTTTCAGGAGCATTTCTGATGTTTGTGAACCCACATTTTGGACATGAAGGAATTCTGGTTTTTGCCGATTGTGCTGTAATGCCC
>JAUYEQ010000048.1 GCA_030691295.1 Bacteroidota bacterium | reverse complement strand
ATATGCGCTTTTTGTGAAGATCTTGGGATTGCAACAACACCTCTCTGGAAGTGCCACCTTAAGCAAACCTGGGCAATGCTTTTTGCATGTTTTTTTCCAATGGCAGCCAGGGTTGGATTGCTAAAAATGGCATTTCTTCCCGCTGCAAAAGGTGACCAGGCTTCCATTTGCACGGAAGCTTTCTTCAAATCTTCATACGATTTATGTTCCTGAAAGAAAACATGCGTTTCGATTTGATTGATCACCGGTTTGATTTTGGCATACGACATCAACTCAGCCAACTGATCATGATCAAAATTACTCACTCCAATGGCCTTGATTTTACCTGCCTCGTATAGCTCTTCCATCGCTTTCCACGAACCTTTGACATCTCCCCGCGGCCGGTGAATAAGATACAAATCCAAATACTCCAGCCCCAATTTGTTTAAGGTGGTTTGAAAAGCTTTTTTTGTACTTTCATACCCCGCATCGTCAACCCAAAGTTTTGAAGTAACAAAAAGTTCTTCCCTGGTTATGCCACTTTTCTTAATCCCGGCATCCACGGCTTCTTCGTTTCCGTATATGTGGGCAGTATCAATAAGCCGGTAGCCCGCTGAAATTGCATCGGCTACGCAACGCTCACCTATATCGCCGGTAAGGGTGTTTGTACCAAAACCAAGTATTGGCATTTGCAGGCCGTTATTGAGTTTTACGGCAGGAATTAAATTTTTTGCCTGAGTAGCGGAAAGGGCACCGAATACTTTAGTTCCACTCAAGGGTAAAAACAGTGCAGAAGCTGCAACCACAGCGCCGGTAAATAAAAAATCCCGACGTTTCATTCCATTGGTTTGATTTTCTTTCTCCATTTTATTCCATTTTGTTTGATTCAAATATAGCATTTTTTCAATGGTATGGATTGGACTTTTGGAAGTCGGTGTAAATTACCACCATTTTCACTTCAACCGACCCGAATTTCACAACCGTTGGCAAGATAAATCACCAACAAAATAAATCGAATGTGGTTAATAAATTAGATGGATTCCATTTTCGGATGATTTGTTTTCAACAATATCGTCTGAGCTAAATTGCATAACATCAAAGGCATGAACAGAATTCAAAAATAACACTTGCTTACTTTATTAACTTCCGGATCACCGGATATAAAAAATTTGATATGCGTATAAAGCCCAAATCGGTTAAATGAACGCCATCAACTGTTGCTTCAAAATCATTCCCGATCAGCTTTTCAGCCTTCATGTAATACATGTGCTTGTCGCTCTTTTTTTGATCCGTATAGATTTTTTTCAAAACTTCATTTTTCTCCTGAAGCAAGGCGAATACCGTCTGATCAAAATACATGTGTGGGAAAAGTATCGTCTCAACCAGTAGAATTGGTACATCGGGTCTTTTTTTACGAATTATTTCCAGAAAGTGAGCGTATTTTTCGTTCATCTGAGCTACGGAAACATTGGGCAAGCAGTCCATCACAAAACAGGAGGCGTCAATATCGGCCATCACTTCCGCTACTTCCAAATCAAGTCGTCCGTTTCCGCTAAATCCCAGGTTAATAATCTGCCTGTCGAGCATTCGTGACAATTGGTTGGGATAGGCCATTCCTGCCCGCGAAGCACAACCTCCCTGGGTGATGCTGGTTCCGTAAAACACCACCGGCTTTTCTTTACGCGGCGAATCAATCAAAGGATTACCAATGGTAGCTGTTGATTCTATTCCAATTTCAAGATTAACCAACCCATCGTAAAGTGGTAAATACAGCATGTATTCCATATCGGTGCCTGACATGTGGTTGATAATCGTTGCGCTGGTTATTTTACCTGAAGGTCGGGCTGAATTGACAAACTGCCATTTTCCGTTTTTCAGGCCATAAAGATCCAAACCTTTTATTCCTGAAGGAGCAAAGTGGTTCATGACCACATCGCCGGTAACCTCCCATTTTGCCGCAATTAGCGTAGAATTGGTACGAAAACGAATGGCCAGTCCGCTGCAATTTTTGGATAACCACCATACTGCAGGGCGCGTTTTCGCTTCCAGACTCGTGGGTAAACGCTCGTAGTGGGTTGTTGTTTCTGAGAAGCCTTTCCCGATCAGCTCCAGGTTTGTCGCGTTGATATATTTCAGGCTGTCTGTTGTTTCAGTCCATCCTGTATTGGCCAGGCTCAGTGATAAAATCAGGCTAAATAAAAAAAGTTTCATCTTTTTATAATTTTGAAACACATAGGCACATAGGACACATAGTTTAAAATTATTCTATGGAATGAACCCTCACTTCTTCAGCCACATACGTTCAATATCTTCGAGCGATTTGCCTGTAGTTTCAGGAACAAGTTTCCAGGTGATGTACATGTAAGGGATACACATCACACCGAACAGCCAGAAAACACCTGCAGGTGAGAGGGTCGTCATTAACCATGGTGTTAACTGTCCGATCAGAAAAGTTCCGATCCATAGTGAAAAACCAGCAGCCGACATGGCCAACCCCCGAACTCTGGCCGGATACATTTCGGATAAAAGCACCCAGATCACGACACAGATGGAGATGGCACAACTGAAAATATAAAACAGGATCAGGATCAGTAAGGTAATCGGAGGAATCACATTCGAAACTTTGTTCAGGGTAAAATAAATTCCGATCAGAAGCAATGATACCATCATGCATGAAACACCATAATACACCAGTTTCTTACGACCAATTTTATCAATTACAATCATGGCAAGTACAGTTGAGCCGAAGTTCACCAAACCAACTATAACCTGATAAAACAAGGAATCTCCTTCGGAAAGACCGGTTTGCTGAAAGATCGACGGTCCATAATAAAGAACCGCGTTCACTCCCATAAACTGGCCCAGAATAGCCAGGCTGACACCAATAAACAGCGCAATGCGAAACCCGGGTTGAAATAATATCTTCCAATTTGATTTTGTTTCCGACTGAACCAGATTTTTTAGATCTTCGACCTGTTTATTTGCCTTTTCTGTACCATAAATTCGTTTTAGCGTATTCAGCGCCGAAGTTTCTTTTGACTTCAGAACCAGCCATCTCGGACTTTCAGGAATAAAAAACAGAATCAGAAAAAACAGCAATGCGGCAACAGACTCGGCACCCAACATTCCA
>JAUYEQ010000036.1 GCA_030691295.1 Bacteroidota bacterium | reverse complement strand
CCTTTTTAAACCAGACCGAAACCCGGTTTCCCCTTACAAATTTAAGGCTGGTTTACGAAACAGTCGCGCTTTAATCTGCGATAGTATTGGATGTCTGAAGTATTGGTTTAACACTCTCTAAAATTCCTACTTGTTTTGCTCTTAGAATTAATCCGAAGGTGCCAGAATATCTTAGATTTAGTTTGTCTGCAATTTTCCTTCCTTTAAGATCGTCTAATATCAGTATTGAATTATCAATCTCGAAAGATAAAGCAATTGCACTTGCCTCACCCTCATCTAAACGATAACTGAAATTGGAAATACAATGAATTTTTTTGTTCCATTTGCATACGTTGACTATGAATGAAGTGAAAACATCCCATCATTGGCTAGAAATCTATGATAGGTCAGGCGGATTGGAAAAGCTTTTTATAGGATTTAATAATGCTTTAAGTTATTATAAAAAAAGAATGGATGAAGAAAGCTGGTATGATGTTGGCTTCTACTGGGATGATACTGATCTGATTTATGGCGTTATGTTTGTGAGTTTGCAAAACTATATTAATCAATGTTGTTATGATTTTCTTGATGCAAATCTATTTGGGTGTAAAGGGAAATATGAGTATTATTCTAAGAATTCGGCAGTAATTGAAGGCAGTAATGTAACTCAAATTCAACTTATTATTGATTTGACTAATTATTTTGAACATAGAGATGATCCACCCCAAAAAGATAGAAATCAAAACAAAAAGAACGATGAAGATAAACGCCGCGAACGATTTTGGCAAATCGGATTAAATTACCCCATGAAAGAAACTTATGAAAGATTTGAAGATAGACTGCTTATTGATGGATTAGAAAAGTTAAGCGAGAATATGGAAATCTCAGTACTTCTTCAAATTGCGAAAGATTGGAGAAAAGATCTTTGGAGTGAATGGCATAAAAGTAATTGAGCGGCATCACATATTTATAGAGAACCTGAAGAACAGAGATTAATCCCGCGAATGCGGGACCGCACCCTTTTATTCCTCCGTATTCATCAGCGGATTCCAGCCCTGCGCCTGTAAGGGAATAACCGACCCTCCGGAAGTGATCAGATTGGCGCCTTCACCTTCAGGAGTAATGTGTCCGATAATCGTGATGTCAAATTCCTTTTTAATGAGGTCATAGCTGGCCAAAGGAACAGTAAACAGCAGTTCGTAATCTTCGCCTCCGTTGAGTGCGGCCACCAGCGGATTGATGCTCAATTCTTCAGCAAAATCTTTGGTTTGCTTGTCGAGCGGTATTTTTTCCTCGTAAATGCTGCAACCAACTTTCGAGGCTTTGCACAAATGCAGCGTTTCCGACGAAAGCCCGTCCGAAATGTCGATCATCGAAGTGGGTTTGATGTTCAGTGTTTTCAGTAATTCTTTGATGTCGCCACGTGCTTCCGGTTTTAGCTGCCGTTCCAGAATATAATCGTACCCTTCAAACTGTGGTTTCTGGTTCGGGTTTACTTTGAATACTTCGTTTTCGCGCTCAAGCAGTTGAAGTCCCATGTACGCGCCGCCTAAATCGCCCGATACACACACCAAATCAGTCACTTTCGCACCGCTGCGGTAAACCAGTTCATCTTCATTTGCCTCGCCAATAGCGGTAATACTGATGGTCATTCCGGTAAGCGAACTGGTTGTGTCGCCGCCAATCAGGTCAACACCATATTTTTCGCAGGCAAGGTGAATTCCTGAATACAGTTCTTCAACGGCTTCGATTGAAAACTTGGAGGAAATGGCTATTGAAACGGTGATTTGCCTGGGTGTTGCATTCATTGCAAATACATCGGAAAGGTTTACCACCACCGCCTTGTAACCCAAATGTTTCAGCGGAACATACATCAGGTTGAAATGAATTCCTTCAGTTAGCAAATCGGTTGTAACCACAATTTTTTTGTCGGGGTAACTCAGCACGGCGGCATCGTCGCCAATACCCTTCAATGAACTTTCATTTTTCAGTTGTATGTTTTCAGTCAACCGGCTGATCAGTCCGAACTCGCCGATTTCAGAAAGCTGGGTTTGTTTTTTTGTATCTTTCATGTTAATATTTAAGACCTGAAGGTATTTATTAGCTTCAAAGTTTCGACAAAAATAGCTTTACTTCCTTATCTTTGCAATTTATTTTAAACTGTCAGCGTGTAAGTTTGTTTGTAATTATTGAATAAAGAAGCGACAGAAAACAGAGAAATTATGGAAACTCAGGAAAAATTATTAAACGACATAACAACGCAGGAATATCAATACGGATTTTTTACCGACATTGAGACTGACGTGATTCCAAAAGGATTGAGCGAGGATGTAATCAGGCTGATTTCGTTCAAGAAAAAGGAGCCGGAATTTATGCTTGAATTCCGACTGAAAGCATACCGCGAATGGCTAAAAATGAAATCACCGGAATGGGCTCATTTAAAAATTCCACCGATCGATTTTCAGGAAACCATCTATTATGCGGCTCCGCGAACCAGTCCAAAATACGAAAGTCTGGACGAAGTTGACCCGGAATTGCTGGAAACATTTAAAAAGCTCGGAATTCCGATCGAGGAGCAAAAACACCTGGCCGGAGTTGCGGTTGACGTGGTAATGGACAGTGTTTCGGTAACCACCACTTTCAAAAAAGTACTGGCAGAAAAGGGAATCATCTTTTGTTCGTTCAGCGAAGCGTTGATTGAACATCCGGAACTGGTGCGCAAATACCTTGGAATGTCAGTTCCGCCAACCGATAATTTTTTCGCAGCGCTAAATTCAGCCGTATTTTCCGACGGATCATTTTGCTACATCCCGAAAGGCGTTCGTTGCCCGATGGAACTTTCCACTTATTTCAGGATAAATACAGCCGGAACAGGCCAATTTGAGCGAACCTTAATTATTGCTGAAGACGATAGTTATGTCAGTTATCTGGAAGGATGCACGGCTCCGATGCGCGACGAAAACCAGCTTCATGCCGCTGTGGTTGAAATCATTGCAATGGATCGTGCTGAAGTGAAATATTCTACGGTTCAGAACTGGTATCCGGGCGATAAAAACGGTGTGGGCGGAATTTACAATTTCGTTACCAAACGTGGTATTTGCCGTGGCGAATCATCAAAAATTAGCTGGACGCAGGTGGAAACCGGCTCTGCAATTACATGGAAATACCCAAGTTGTGTGCTGATCGGCGACAATTCGGTGGGTGAGTTTAACTCAGTTGCACTTACCAACCATCATCAACAGGCCGATACCGGAACAAAAATGATCCACATCGGCAAAAACACAAAAAGTACCATCACATCCAAAGGTATTTCGGCTGGTAAAAGCGACAATGCTTACCGCGGATTGGTAAAAGTGATGCCCGGAGCTACCAATGCGCGTAACTATTCGCAGTGCGATTCGCTGCTGCTGGGTTCAACCTGTGGCGCGCACACTTTTCCTTACATCGAAGTCGGCAACAAATCGTCGATCGTTGAACATGAGGCTACCACCTCCAAAATCGGTGAGGATCAGATTTTTTATTGCAACCAGCGCGGTATTTCTACGGAAGATGCCATCGGGATGATTGTAAACGGTTATGCCCGCGAAGTACTGAACAAGCTTCCGATGGAATTTGCCGTTGAAGCGCAAAAACTACTGGCGATCAGCCTGGAAGGCAGCGTTGGGTAAAGCCCCACCAACCTCCCCGAAGGGGAGGCTATATGAAGAAAGCAGAGAATAACTTAATAATTACGATACCGCCAGTCCTCCCCCTTCGGGGGAGTTAGAGGGGGCTAAAATTTATAGAATGTTAATAATAAAAAACCTACGTGCCTCGGTTGAAGGCAAAGAGATACTGAAAGGGATTAACCTGGAAGTGAAAGCTGGCGAAGTACATGCCATCATGGGACCAAATGGTTCAGGAAAAAGTACGCTGGCCAATGTGTTGGCCGGAAAACCGGATTATGAAATTCTGGAAGGTGAAGTAACCTATCTTGGACAGAATTTACTTGAATTATCGCCTGAAGTTCGCTCCCGCAGCGGATTGTTTCTGAGTTTTCAGTATCCGGTTGAAATTCCGGGCGTACCGATGGTTAATTTTCTGAAAGCTTCGGTGAATGAGCACCGCAAATTTAAAGGACTTGCTCCACTGACTGCCGGAGAGTTTCTGAAACTGATGCGGGCTAAAAAGGAAATGCTTCACCTCGATTCTGAATTGACCAACCGATCGGTGAACGAAGGTTTTTCTGGAGGAGAAAAAAAGAAAAATGAAATTTTCCAGATGGCCATGCTCGAACCCAAACTTTCGATATTGGATGAAACCGATTCAGGCCTGGACATTGATGCACTCCGAATTGTGGCAGAAGGCGTGAATACCTTGAAAACACCGGAAAATGCAACCATTCTGGTAACACACTACCAGCGTCTGCTCGATTATATTGTTCCGGATTTTGTGCATGTTTTGCACAATGGCAGGATCGTAAAATCAGGCGGAAAAGAACTTGCAATGGAATTGGAAGAAAAAGGCTACGACTGGCTTAAAAACGGGATCGATCAATAATCATGAGTATTATTTCTGAAAAAATATCACAGGCTGATCAGTTGGTTTCGCTGTTTGAACAAAGCAGGGAAACGCTGAACCAGGGCTCTTCGCCATTGCTAAACCGAATGCGCGAAGTGTCGATCAAACGATTTGCCCAAACCGGAATTCCTGATTTCAAGAATGAAGATTACAAATACACCAATTTGAAACCGGCTTTTGCAAAATCGTACCGTCAGGAGTTGGTAAGGGAAAAAGGTATAATTAACCTGAATGAGATATTCAAATGCAACGTACCGCAATTGGACACTCATTTGGTGTTTCTGGTGAACGGCTGGTTTTACAGCGGAAATAATCCGGGCGCAGCGCTTCCTTCAGGAGTTGTTGTGGGAAGTTTGGAGCAGATTGCCAACGACCGCCCCGAATTGCTTGAAAACCATTTAAACCGTCAGGCAGGCTTGTCGAACGATCCTTTCGTGGCGTTGAACAGCGCATTCGCGAAAGATGGTTTCTTCCTGTATATCCCGAAAGGTGTGGCAATTGAAAAGCCGGTTCAGGTGATCAATCTGCTGAGTTCCGATGAAAATCTGATGGCTACCCAGCGAAACCTTGTCATTGCAGAAGAAAACAGTCAGGTAAAAATTCTGGTTTGCGATCATACACTGACGACTCCTTCGGTACTATTTAATACCGTTTCCGAAGTTTACATTGGCGAAGGTGCAATGGTAGATGTTTATACCCTCCAAAATCACCATAACCTATCCACAACGATCAATTCTTCGTTTTACAAACAAGAACGCAATTCTACACTGGTAACAGGCGCCATCAGTCTGCACGGCGGATTGATCAGGAATAACCTGAAAATAACTTTTAGCGGCGATCATTCGGAAGCCAGCATGTATGGGATGTCGTTCACCGATAAAAAACAGCATGTCGATAATTTCACTTTAATCGAACATGCTTCACCCAATTGTTTGAGCAATCAGATTTACAAAAACGTGCTCGATGATGAGTCAACAGGCGCTTTCTCCGGAAGGATTCATGTGGCACGCGATGCCCAGCAAACCAATGCTTTTCAGCGAAACAACAATATCCTGCTTTCGGACAAAGCCCGGATGCAAACCAAACCACAGCTGATTATTGATGCTGATGACGTAAAATGCAGCCACGGCGCAACGGTTGGACAGATCAATGAAGAAGCTTTGTTTTTCCTGAGGGCGCGCGGAATCGGCGAAAAAGACGCCCGTATGATGCTGATGAATGCTTTTGCGCACGAGGTGGTTCAGAAAATAACCATTGAACCGCTGCGTGACCAGATTGACGAACTGATCGAAAAACGGCTTAAAGGTGAAATCAGCCTTTGCCACGATTGCGAATATAAATGCAATAGTTAGAAAATAAATATTCAAATAAGGAAAGCCTTGCAGGAAACTGCGAGGCTTTTTTTATAAAGGTAAACTTCCGCACCCAAGGGTTATGCGCATACGAAAAAAGCCGTCTTGTAGCAAGACGGCTTTTTCTATATTTTGAAAGAATTAATCTTTTTTAGATCTTGTTGATGTGCAACGCGAGTGAAGATTTCAGGTTGGCAGCTTTGTTTGCATGAATAATATTCTTCTTTGCAAGTCTGTCAATCATCGAAACAACTTGTGGATAGCTTACTGCTGCAACTTCTTTGTCAGTTTCAAGACGTAATTTTTTTACGGCATTACGCATTGTTTTGGCATAGTATTTATTCTGCACAGTTTTTACCTCGTCCTGTTTGATTCTCTTCTTTGCTGATTTATGATGTGCCATCTTTTTATTTTCTAAATTGTTAAAATTTATTTGTAGCCCGTAGGGGATTCGAACCCCTGCTACCAGGATGAAAACCTGGCGTCCTAACCCCTAGACGAACGGGCCAACTTGTTATATCCCTGATTTGGGACTGCAAAAATAAACCAATTTTATTAGTCACCAAATTATTTCAGGATTTTTTACCAAAATTCCTTCAACTTCGTTTAGCAGAAGGCTTTTTATTTTGGCGATGCAAAGGAAATTAAGTTTTTTGATTCCACAAGCACATTTTGAAAATAAATTATCGCCATTCAACAATTGTTCCCCTGTTTTTTTGAAGGAGTTTTTCGGGCATCGAAGCAACAATTTCCTTCCAGAGCAATTCAATGAGCTTGTATTTGGCAAAATGCCGTGAATAAACAAGGCTGACTTCCCTGAGCGGATTGATGTCGTTGAACGTACGAACATGTTCGAAACGTGATTCGCTCATCCCAATTGTAGCCAATTCAGGAATAATGGTCATACCTCCTTCTTTATCGACGATGTTCATGATGGTTTCAAGCGATCCGGATTCGAAATGAAAAGGCAGCGCTGAGTCTGCTGCTCCTTTGAACGAACAAAGATTGATCACCTGATCGCGAAAGCAGTGACCGTCGCTCAAAAGCCAGATATCCGGAGTTGCAATGTCTTTCAATTTTATGGATTCTTTTGTTGCCAGTGGATGCTCATCGTTTACATACAACAACATTCCTTCATAAAAAAGTGGCTTTTCATTGATTCGGTCTTCGTTGAGCGGAGTAACCAAAATTCCCACATCGAGTAAATCACGGTTTAGCCGATCCAGAATATTCGCGGTGGTCAGTTCTTCTACCCGAATGTTGATCTTTGGGAATGCACGTTTATAACTGCCAATAAACAATGGCAACAGATAGGGTGCCAGCGTTGGAATGATTCCGATTTTCAATTCGCCTGAAATCAGGTTTTTATGGTCCTTAATAATACTGTTAATTTTTTGTGATTCCTGAAGTGCAATCCTTGCCTGATCAATGATGCGCCGGCCAACATCGGTGGGGATTAGCGGCTGTTTACTTCGATCGAAAATGATCACTTCCAGATCTTCTTCCAGCTTCTTTATTTGCATGCTGAGCGTGGGCTGGGTTATAAAACAATTTTCGGCTGCTCTTCCGAAATGACGGAAGGTATCAACAGCAACAATGTATTCGAGCTGGGTTAACGTAATCATGGTTTTTATTTTGAACTGATAAATATAGATAAAAAGTTAGTTGATTTGTTTTCATGGTTCGTTTAATATCATTTTCTTTGAAGAACAAATGAACTGTTATAAAGTGAAACAGATGAAATATTTTGAAATTATCATAGTGATATTCCTTCTTTCCCTGCTTTTTTCGTGTGGACCAGGGCATAAGAAACTGGCAGAGGAAAAGATGAACCTTGCCATCGACATCTGCGAAAAGGGCGATTCGCTGCTGGCTTTGCAGCAATTGGATTCCATTCAGGTTTTATATCCTGAAGCTTTTGAGGTCATCGGTAAAGCAAAAGAGTTCAGCAAAAAGATCAATTCGGAGATTTTATACCGGAAACAGGATCAGTTCGACCAGCTGAATACCCGGATATTGGAACTCGAAAAGATGTTTGATCAGGAAAAAACTGAATACGACCGTTTTACACAATACGTTCACAAAAGGCAGAACTTCGAACGCAGGTGGAACAAATCGTTTATTCAACTTCACCTGGACGAACGTGGCGAATTGTATATTTCGAGCAATTATTACGGAGAACAATGGCTCAACCATGTCGGGTTGCGGGTTTACGATGGTGTATTTCAGGCCAAGACCGACTCTGTTTTACTGGACGACCCGAACAATCATCACAGCGAATTTATGAATACCCATTGGGAAAAAGTCAGATACACGAATGGCAAGGACAATGGGGTAATCCAGTTTATTGCCGACAATGCCGACCGCAACCTGAAAGCGGTTTTTCTGGGAAAACGAATGTATTTCATTGTGCTGGAAGCATTCGACAAACAGGCCGTAAAAGACGCACTGGCTTTGTCCAACGCGCTAAAGCGAAGAATCCAGTTGGAAAAAGAAATAAAAACACTTCAATCGAAAGTGAATTAAAACTAATCAAAATAACTTCTGAATCTCTTCAACCGGTCGGGCCAGAACAGCGTGTGATCCTTTCATAACCAGCGGCCGCTGAAGCAGTTTCGGATTTTCGACCAGTATTTTGATCCATTCCTCTTCGGTCAACTCTTTTCCCTTGTATTGTAATTTATACAATTCTTCGCCGGTTCGGATAATTGCCTCAATTTTCAACTCCGATTTAACGAGAAAATCCTTTATTTCCGAGGCAGTTATTCCGTCTTTCATGTAATTGACAACTTCAAATTCACAGCCTTTTTCTTCGAGGTACAAAAGTCCTTCGCGACTTTTTGAACAGCGTGGGTTGTGATATATTTTCATGAGATTCTGATGTCTTTTTTTGATGTAATTGTGATAGTCTTCCTGGGCACGGTAGCGCGACCCGTTGTTTTGATTGTTGTACTGATTGCTCAGCTCACTGTCGAGAATGCGCGCCTTGGTATTGTCGCGAAGCTGAATCCGAAGCAATTCTTTCAATTCCGATTTTATTTCCGGAGAATTTATAGGGCAGGCAACTTCGATACGACGGTCGAGATTGCGGGGCATCCAGTCGGCTGACGAGATATAAATATTCTCTTTACCACCATTGCCAAATAGGAAAACCCTGGTATGTTCCAGAAATTTATCGACGATACTGATTGCTTCAATGTTTTTGCTCAGAATCGGATCGTCGATTTTCATACCGAAAATTCCACGAATAATCAGCTGTATTTTCACACCTGCCTGGCTGGCCTCATACAATTTATCAATCATGGTCTTATCGATCAGGCTATTCATTTTCAATATCATGTACGCTTTTTTCCCTTTTCTGGCATTCACAATTTCCTGATCAATTTTATGAATAAAGAAATTACGCATCGAAAAAGGACTGACGATAATTTGTTCGAAGTTGAAATGATTGTAAGTATGCTTGAAGAATTCGAACATGTTTGCAACATCATTTCCAATCTGCGGATCGGCGGTCATAAGTCCTTTGTCGGCATAAACGCGCGCTGTGCCTTCATGGAAATTTCCGGTTCCGATGTACGCGTAATTACGGAGGCCGTTTTTCTCTTTTCGCTGTACCCACGCCAGTTTGCTGTGTATTTTCAATCCCGGGATGCCGTTGATCACATGTGCCCCTTCTTCCTGAAGTTTGTTCGACCAGAAAATGTTGGCTTCCTCGTCGAACCGGGCTTGCAGCTCGATTACAACCGTTACTTTTTTTCCGTTACGGATGGCATTCAGCAAAGCGTTCACCACCTTGGAAGTTTCGGAAACACGGTAAATCGTGATCCCTATTTCCCTTACTTTTGGGTCGATGGCCGCCTCGCGCAAAAAATCGATAAAATGAGAAAAGCTCTGATAAGGATAATGCAGTAAAATATCTTTCTTCCGAAGTTTCTTCAGGATACTTTGGCGGGGAATTAAATCCTTGTGCGGAACAGATGGCAAACTTTGGTAATAATGATGATGTTTCCCTATTTCAGGAAAATTCATAAAATCCTTGTGATTGTGGTATCTACCGCCGGCGACAGTTTTGTCAGCACCGTCAAGTTTCATCTTTTTCATGATGAATTCGAGCAGGTCCGAAGGCATATCGCGGTCGTAAATCAGACGCACCGGAATACCCACTTTTCGCTTTTTTAATCCGATTTCCATTTTTTCGATGAAGCTTTTCGAGATGTCATCGTCAATGTCAAGTTCTGCATCGCGTGTAACTTTAATGGTATATGCTTCAAAATGATCGTAATTGAAAATGGGGAACACTTCATTCAGGCAAAATCGGATAACATCGTCCACCATGATGACAAATTTCCTATTTCCTTGTTCAGGTAAAACGAGAAACCGCGAAACCGACCGGCTGGGAACCCGGATGAGTGCATAAGAAAATTTTTCAGGAGCATTTATTTTTGACAATTTAACCGCCAGATAAACAGATTTATCGCGCAAATAAGGGAACTTCATCGACTTTCCGAGCATTATCGGGATGATATTCGGAAGTACTTTCACATTAAAATACTTTCGCACAAAAATACCCTGCTCGTGTGTCAATTGCTTTTCATCGACCATGAAGATGTTTTCATTGGCCAACTCCTTCCAGATATTCCGGTATATTTCCTGGGCTTTTTGCTGATGATGAATGACTGTTTCCTGAATTTTATCGTACAGTTCTGCAGCAGTATAATCGCCCAAAAGGCCTTCTTCGTCTTTGCCAAATTCGAGCATACGGCGCACGGCAGCCACCCGCACCCTGAAAAACTCATCGAGGTTATTGGAGAAAATCCCGAGGAACCGGATTCGCTCAAACAAAGGCACGGATGGATCTTCGGCCTCCTGAAGAACCCGTTCGTTAAACGAAAGCCAGCTAATTTCACGGTTGTTATATTTTCCAGATGTACCCATTTCCTGTTTTTAATTGATAAACAAAATTTATGGTTGTAAGTTACTGCGATTTTCTTAATCCTTATGCAAATTCAGCTTTTCCACCCCTTTTTGAATGGCTTCCTGAAATATTGGCAGCCCGGTAATTTCGTTCAAAGTTAAAATTCTGTCTTTGGGAGTCTGAGCTTCATCCTGAAGGAACAACTCGAACCAGCCAACGTTTTGCCATTGCCCGAGTTTGTAACCTACTTTCGAGAATTCACCGCATTTGCGGTAACCGAATTGCTCGTGAAATGCCACGCTCGATTCGTTAGGCACGGTAATAATTGCCAGCAAATCGGCAATTCCCTGGTAACGAACCATTTCATTCAGGCTGGTATAAAGTGCCTGCGCCACCCTTTTGCGGTGAAAATCAGGATGAACATACACCGAAACTTCCTTTGCCCAACGGTAGGAAGCACGGCTTCGGTAGGCAGAAGCATAGGCATATCCTGCAATCCGGCCATCAATTTCACAAACCAGGAAAGGCAATTCAGTCATAATTTCCTGAATCCTTTTCCAGAATGATTCTTCATCAGGAACGGTTTCCTCAAAAGTGACGGCTGTTTCCAGAATAAATGGCGAATAAATTTCCAGAATTCCGGGAACATCAGTTCGTTCGGCAAGTCTGATAGTTGGGGTCATATAATTTCAAGTTTCAAATTCCAAATTCCAAATTCCAAGTCTGACTAATCGTTACCAGTCGCTTTCTCTTTTTGCCTTTGCCTGATCCTTAGCCTTCTTCTAATTCAGGTCGTCGCTGAATTCCATCAGAAAGGCTTTGATGAACCCGTTGATGTCGCCGTCCATCACTGCCTGAACATTGCCCGATTCGAAACCGGTCCGGACATCTTTCACCAATTTGTATGGCTGCATGGTATAGGAACGGATTTGCGATCCCCATTCAATCTTCTTCTTGGTCGAATTGATGAGTTGTTCGGCCTCGCGGCGTTTGCGCAGTTCGAGTTCGTACAATTGCGATTTCAGCAGGCGCAGTGCATTGTCTTTGTTTCCGAACTGTGAGCGGCTTTCGGTATTTTCGATGATTATGCCGGTTGGCGCGTGCCGAAGCCTCACCCCGGTTTCAACCTTGTTCACATTCTGACCGCCTGCCCCACCCGACCTGAAAGTTTCCCAGGTAATGTCGGCAGGATTTATTTCCACTTCAATGGTGTCGTCAATCGAGGGCGAAACAAACACAGACGCGAAGGTGGTCATTCGTTTGCTTTGTGCATTGAACGGCGAAAGGCGCACCAGACGGTGAACCCCGTTTTCGCTTTTCAGGTAGCCATAGGCATAATCACCTTCAAACTCGATGGTGCAACTTTTTATGCCCACTTCGTCGCCACCGTGGTATTCGACGGTTTTTACCGTGTATCCCTGTTTCTCTCCGTAACGCATGTACATCCGCATCAGCATTTCGGCCCAGTCGTTACTTTCGGTTCCGCCCGCTCCGGCATTGATCCGAAGAATGGCACCCAATTTATCCTCGTCTTTCCGGAGCATATTTTTGACTTCCAGCGCTTCTATAAGTTCCCGCGTTGATTGAAATTGCTGCTCAATATCTTCTTCTTCAGCCTCTCCGGCTTCAAAAAATTCATACAGCACCAGCATGTCTTCCGCGTGACGGTCAACTTCAGCAAATCCAT
>JAUYEQ010000026.1 GCA_030691295.1 Bacteroidota bacterium | reverse complement strand
AAAGCAGTGTTCAGTCGCAGTTGTCAGTTCTCAGAAAAGAAAAAAAAGTAGCCAGTTGAAGAGTTTGCGTTTCTGAACATTGCTGCAGAAAAAAGTGGTCAGTCGCAGCTGCCAGTCGCAGAGTCTGAGTTCCTGAACACTGAGACTGACAATGAACATTGCGACTGAATACTGAGACTTTCTACTCCTCGTCCAAATCAAACAAGCCTTCCGGAATGCGCAGTTCTATTTCGCGTTTGTCTTCGTCTAAGCTTACAATCAGTTCTTCGTTGAGTGGCACCAATGCTTCTTTTCCCTGATAGTCAACGAGCAGCAACATATTTCCGGCGTAATCGTGAACTTCCTTAATTTCACCTATCAGCCCAAGCGTTTCGTCGAACAGTTGATATCCGACCAATGCATGAGGGCTCATTTCATCGTCAGACTCGATCACATCCTCTTTGTTTACAAAAACTGCCAATCCGCAAAGCGCTTTTGCTTTTGCATCCGTGTCAACCCATTCGAGGCGGGTAATCACCGATTCTGACGATTTAAACCGAAGTCCTTCTTCAGCAATAAAGAAAGGAACGAGCAAATTGTGTATTTCCAGAAAAAGAGCCGGATATTCTTCGAGTGTTTCGTAGTATTCTTCCTGAAAGCGGATGACGAGTTCGCCGTTGATGCCATGCGGTTTCTGCACATAGCCCACTTTTGTGCAATTGTTTTTTGGTATTGTTTCCATGTTGGTAAAAATAGAAAAAAGCGACAGATCTCTCTATCGCTTTTATAAGTTGTCTGTTTTATTCCGAAGTTTAAAACAGGATTCGGTCAAAAATTAACCTTCAGTTTCCTCAGGAGCAGCTTCTTCGGCTACTTCTTCAGCAACTGGTGCAGGTGCGGCGGCAGCTCTTGCGGCAGCTCTTGCGGCAGCGACAGCTTCAGCATTGCGTTTTGCAATTGCGTTTAATCTTTCAGTGTTCTTTTTGGTTTCCAGGTCGAACTGTGCTTTACGCGAAGACTCTGAATTTACAACCAATCCATCTTTTTTAGCCTGAACTTTATTCGCTTTTTCGGTTACCCATGCATCGAATTTGTTTTCAGCTTCTTCAGCAGTGAAAGCGCCTTTGGCGACACCACCTAAAAGATGTTTTTTGTACATTACTCCTTTGTAAGATAAAATAGCTCTTACTGTGTCGGTTGGTTGGGCGCCTTTTGCAAGCCAGTCAATGGCTTTATCAAAATCGAGTTCAATAGTAGCAGGATTTGTATTTGGATTGTACGATCCAATACGTTCAACATTACTACCATCCCGTGGTGCCCTGCTATCAGCTATCACAATGTGATAGTAAGCATACCGTTTGCGACCATGTCGCTGCAATCTGATTTTTGCTGGCATTTTGCTTAAATTTAAATGATAAACAGTGATTTAAAAATTGTGGCGCAAAGTTAAAACATTAATCCTGAAATCAAAATGGAGTTTTGAAATAAATCCGGAGAGAATCTGTACCTCGCATTTTAAGCCATTTTATTTCTACTTTTACAGAGTCGCTGATCAATTCTCAAAATGCTTAAAAAGTGCATTCTTCCGGTACTATTTTTCCTGATTTCGCACCCATTATTTGCAGAATTCAGAACAAATGTACATTCCATATCACGTCGTGAAGGTTTATCGAACGGTGCGGTAAACGCCATTGCGAAGGATGCGGATGGATACATCTGGTTCGGAACCTGGAATGGTCTTAACCGGTTTGATGGCAATGACATGACAACTTATTTGCCCGGAATTAATTCCCATTCTATTCACAACCATGTTGTCCGCGAATTGTACCCCACAGCTTCGGGCTCAATCTGGATGCTTACCAACAAAGGCGTGGGTTTGTACGACAATGTCCACAACCGTTTTACCAACTATTTTACGAATGAATCGGAACAGCTCAACTACGAAAATGATATTTCTATCAGTCACTCTGACAAATACGGAACACTGGTTTCCGTGTTCGGACGAGGCATTTTTAGTTATGACAGCATTTCCGGTGAATTCAGGGATATTATTTTTGAAGAGACTTCGAAAGCGGTTTCTCTTGGCATAAAGTGGGTTCAATGGATTGATGGCCGTGCTTACTTCATTTCAGAAAATGGCCGGCTTATTTTAATGAAAGGCAATCACTTACAGGAGATTATGCCTTTGCCGCTCACTGAAACCCTGACATCATCCAATTCATTCCTCATCAACAACCGTCCTTTCCTGATGCTGACACAACGTTCAGGAATGGCCATCCTAATTGATATAGATGCGAAAGAAATTCAGCAACTATCGATCCCTGACGATATTATTACTTCATTTTCAATTTCAGAAAACAAAGAACAACTTTGGGCAGGTACTG
Organism: Bacteroidota bacterium; assembly: GCA_030691295.1. GTDB lineage: Bacteria > Bacteroidota > Bacteroidia > Bacteroidales > Prolixibacteraceae > Aquipluma. Next base: position 1,760 of record JAUYEQ010000026.1, on the reverse strand, counting down.
AAAAAGGCAAGATATACAGTTTCAATTTGCATACACGCAGATTTGAATTGCTTGACCAGCTTTCTACGCTGTTTATTAATAATCCGATTACTACCCGGATATTGTGTATTTACGAAACCGAACCCGGTATTTTGTGGATAGGAACTGACGGAAACGGCGTATATACCCTGAAGTTAACTGAATTCCCAAGCAAGAGCCTGTCATCGGATCAGCTGGCATATCCAACCGTAAGAAGCATACATGTTACCCGCAAAGGTGATGTACTGATTGGCACCAAAGGCGGAGGCATCGATGTTTTTGATAATAAAGGCACTCACATTGCAGCAATATCAGTCAAAAATGGGCTGAACAACAATTCGGTACTTTCATTTCACGAACTTAACGATGGTTCGGTATGGGTTGGCACCGATGGATTTGGCATTGATATTATTTCTCCGGATTATAAAACCATCCGCAATTTCCCATCTGACTTTAAGAGTATTAATACATTGAGTTTCGCTTCTGTATATCGGATACTTGAAGGAAACGATCAGCGGATTTACCTTGGAACAAGCGGTTATGGGGTGATTATGGTTGAACTTGATTCCAAAGGAGTTTTGCCGTTAAGCTGCGAACAATTGATACTCGACAATAATATTACTTCAACCGGACTGCAAAAACAAATTGTTTATGCGCTCGCTGAAGAAAAACCCGGAATCATCTGGATCGGGTCGCGCGGAGCCGGAGTTTTCAGGTACAATACCATTACAAAAAGAGTTATTGGTCAGTACAATACCGCAACGCACCCCAATCAAATCAGGAATGATGATATTCTTTCATTATTTACTGACCGGAACCGCCAGATCTGGGCCGGAAGTAGTTATGGTATTTTTAGTTTCGTGCCTGTTAGCGCTGACTCTGTAATTGTTGCCGGATTAAATATTCAGACCGATCTGTCAACTGCCAGTATTCATACGATTCAGCCCGGCAGTCCCGGGGATCTGTGGGTTACCACGAACGAAGGACTCTCATTAATAAATATCGTCAGTTGGAATGTTAAGAGTTTCAATGTGAACGATGGACTGATTAATTTTGAATACAGCGACGGCGCATCGTTTTTTGATGAAAATACAGACAAGCTTTATGTCGGGGGTACGATGGGGGTGGATATTATCCAGACCAAAGAGATTAAATTTTCTTCCTACTTTCCTCCCATTGCAATCAATCATCTTTATATCCGCAACCAATTGATTGAATCGGGAAACGAAAGTGTACTGACAAGCGGTATTAACTACCAGAAAAACCTGAAGCTAAAGTACAATCAAAATACCATTTCGTTCGATGTCGCGCCTCTCGCATACTGGGGGCGCGAACGGCATAAAATTTCATACCGGCTCATAAACTTCAACAATGAATGGGCGACCAATCCTCAAAATCAGCCAATTAATTTTGCCAATCTGGAACCGGGAAATTACAAGCTCCAGATCAGGGTGAGCGATGAGAATGGCATCTGGTCGAAGCAAATCCGGGAAATCGGCATTGTTGTTGCCCCCCCGTTCTGGCTAACAACATGGGCAATAACCGGGTACGTTTTGTTTTTCATCGGTATCCAGTTTTTGGTATTTGCGGTTTACCGCCAACGTGCGATCCGGAAGAAAGAAGCCGCGTTGCAGGAATTCAAAATGAAACACGAGGAAGAATTGCACAATTACAAAATTGAGTTCTTTACCAACGTGGCCCATGAGTTTCGCACTCCGCTAACAATTATCACTTCACACCTG
>JAUYEQ010000035.1 GCA_030691295.1 Bacteroidota bacterium | reverse complement strand
CTCGATCAGGCGATGAAAGACCGTGCATTGTTTCTGCTGGAAAAGCTGGCTCCGGAAGAAAATCAGGTCATCAGGAAATGGAACGAACTGGGAATTGAAAGCCGCACCGCTTTTGAAACACAGGCTTTGCTTCAGTTGAAAAATAACTATTGCGACCACAAAAAATGTTTGAATTGCCAGTTGGGAGCGAAGATCATCACTTTAACCAATCATTCCGACCACAGATAATTGTATCAATTAAATTTCAGAGTCAATCAGAATTGTTAATTTCGCACTACTAAAATGATTTACAATGGGAATGAAATTTTTGCATCTGCCAAGGGCAAAGCAGTTTAATATAACCACACGATTCTATGACCCTCAAAAAGAGGCTATGAAGGAGCGTGAGGAAAGGATTAAGCGAGAGCTGGCTCAGAACAATGAAGAAGAAATAAGTTCGTTGTACCGATCAGGAATTAAAGGTCAGTTCCGGAATTCGGGGAAGTTTACGCACAGCAAAACAATTGCCGATGCCCGTAGAAAATCGAACATGCGTTTGCTTGTAATTGTGATCCTTTTAGCCGCTTTATTTTATTTATTACTGAAATAGCCAAAAACTTCTGTGCCAGATATCATTCAACTACTTCCAGACTCGGTTGCCAACCAGATAGCTGCCGGAGAGGTCATTCAGAGACCTGCTTCGGTGGTGAAAGAATTGGTGGAAAACGCCATTGATGCCGGGGCGACCCAAATTAAGGTGAACATTAAAGATGCGGGTCGTACGCTTATTCAGATTACCGACAATGGCTGCGGCATGTCGGATACCGATGCGCGCATGGCTTTCGAGCGTCACGCCACTTCCAAAATTAAATCGGCCAGCGATATATTTGCCATTCGTACCATGGGTTTCAGGGGCGAAGCGCTGGCCTCGATAGCTGCGATCGCCGAAGTTGAACTTCGGACCAAAGAACACGATCAGGATTTGGGAACTTTTATTCATATTTCAGGGTCAAATATAATTGCCCAGGAACCTGTGAGTTGCGACAGCGGTACCAATTTTCAGATAAAAAACCTGTTTTTTAATGTTCCGGCAAGGCGTAAATTCCTGAAGTCGAACCCGGCTGAGCTGAAACACATCATCAACGAAATTCAACGCATTGCACTTGCCAATTCAGAGATTTCCATTTCGCTTTACCACAACGGATCGGCCATTTATGAATTGAACGGATCGAACAAAAGGGTAAGGATCGTTTCAATTTTCGGAAAAAACATCAATCAAAACCTGATCCCGATCGAAACTGAAACTTCACTGGTTAAAATTAGCGGCTTCATCGGGCAACCAAAACACGCGCGAAAAATGTTTGGCGAACAGTTCTTTTTCGTCAACCAGCGGTATATCAAACATCCGTATTTTCACCGCGCCATTATGCAGGCCTACGAAAAAATATTGCCTCCTGATGCAATTCCGTCGTATTTCATTTATTTCGATATGAACCCTGCCGACATCGATGTAAATATTCATCCGACCAAAACAGAAATCAAATTCGAAAATGAACAGGCGGTCTGGCAAATTCTGCAGGCTTCGGTTCGCGAAGCGCTCGGAAAATTCAACATCGTGCCATCCATTGACTTCGATCAGGCCGGAAGTGTAGATATTCCGATGCCGCTCAGGGATTACTCTGATGTGCAAACTCCTGAAATAAAAGTAAATCCGGCCTACAATCCTTTTGAACAAACAGCTTCAACAAAAAATTATTCAGGAACAGACCGAAGTTTTGCGCCCACACCGACACAACGCACCAACCTTTCGAGTTGGCAATCGCTTTACAAGGGCCTTGAACCCCCCGAGTACTCGGGGTCGCAACCCGAAACTCCCGCTGATGAACCGGTGCAATTCAGGATAGAAGAACAGCAAACTGCAAAGAGTTCGGTACAATTCAAAAACAAATACATACTGACACCTGTTAAATCGGGTTTGATGGTGATTGACCAAAAGCGGGCTCACGAACGCATTCTGTACGAACGGTTAATGCAGGTGATTGAAAACCATGAGGTTGCCAGTCAGCAACAGCTTTTCCCGGAAACCTTTGAGCTGAATGCCTCGGATGCAACTTTGCTGACCAGTATTCTGCCCGAACTGAGAGCCCTGGGTTTTGATGTCCGCGATTTTGGTAAGAACAGCTTCATTATCAACGGAACGCCGGGTGTGTTGCATACCTCTTCGCCGGTCGAGATTATTGAAAGTTTACTGGAAGAATTTAAAAATTCGCCGGTCAACCTTCAGGAGAAAGCCCGCGAAACGGTTGCGATGTCGCTGGCTCAAGCCTCTTCAATACAATCTGGGCAGGCATTAAAACCGGCAGAAATAAGCGAATTGATTGATAACCTGTTTGCATGCAAAACACCCAATTTTTCGCCAAAGGGAAAGAAGATACTGTCCATCATGCCATTGGAAGATTTTGAGAAACTTCTGAAATGACATTTTGTCGGAATAGTTGATCCAAGACAGAAAATTATTACTTTGGCAGATGAAGTTTAAAGTTGGTGCGAATCTTGAACAGCGGGGTTCAAGTTTCCAAATATCAAAAGCAAATTAAAAAAACAGACTATGATGCAAAATACAAGATCTGGTTTCAATGCCATACCTCCGGTTGTTAAAAACCTGATTATCATTAATATTATCATGCTGCTTGCAACGTATATTTTAAGTATGCGAGGAATAGACCTTACCAGTATTTTAGGGTTGCGCTATTTTCAGTCTCCCGAATTCAGGCCCTATCAGCTTGTTACACACATGTTTATGCATGGCGGATTTACCCATCTTTTGTTCAACATGTTTGCGCTCTGGATGTTTGGTCGTGTGCTTGAAGGTGTTTGGGGACCAAAGCGTTTCTTTATTTACTATTTTGTTACCGGGCTGGGAGCTGCATTGCTTCACACCTTTGTTAATTTTTTAGAGTTTCAGAGTGTTGCCTCTAAAATGACACCCGAGGCTGTCGAAATGGTGATGACTCAGGGTACCGAGATATTCAATCAGGGGAAAAATTTCTCCGATCCAATAGCAGGCAAGCTGAATCTTTTGCTGAATATTCCAACTGTTGGCGCATCAGGTGCAGTTTTCGGTATTCTCCTCGGCTTTGGAATGTTGTTTCCCAATACCCAGTTAATGCTGCTTTTTCCGCCAATACCAATCAAAGCCAAATATTTTGTGATGGGTTACGGAGCAATCGAACTTTACCTTGGACTTACACAATCAGGCAGTAACATTGCCCATTTTGCCCATCTCGGCGGTATGCTCTTCGGCTTTTTCATGATTAGATATTGGAACAAAAACACCAAACATTTTTATTAAACCGAAATATGGCAGAGACAGGATATGGCGCCAGAGACAGGGCATGCCCTGTCTCTACAAAAACAACTAGACCATGAATCTTTGGGACGAAATAAAAGAATCATTCAGGGAAGGATCGGCTTTGACCCGGCTTATTTACATTAATCTGGGCGTATTTTTACTGATCCGAATTGTCAATGTTTTTTATTTTCTGGCAGGGGTTGAGTTTCCATTTCTTGACTGGCTCGCCCTGCCTTCTGATATTAGTTTGCTTGCAAGCAGGCCCTGGACATTGATCACATACATGTTTCTCCATTTCGATTTTCTTCACATCCTGTTCAACTTGCTTTGGTTGTATTGGATGGGACAAATATTTCTTGGCTATTTCGATCAGGGAAAACTGATTGCAATCTATTTACTAGGCGGAATATTTGGTGGTTTGTTTTATGTTTTGGGGTACAATTCATTTCCTGTTTTCGCCGAAATGGTGGCAGATTCGAGGCTATTGGGCGCGTCAGCTTCTGTAATTGCAGTTATCACTGCATTGGCCATGCACGCTCCCAATCACAATATACATCTCATGTTTATCGGGCCGGTAAAGATGAAATACATTGCACTTTTTTCTGTATTGATGTATGTAATTGGCATTTCATCGAGCAATGCAGGTGGCAACCTAGCTCATTTGGGTGGCGCAGCCTGGGGTGTAATTTATGTACTTCAGTTGCGTCGGGGAATTGATCCGGCTAAAGGAGTGAGCTGGATGATGAATAGTTTGAAAAAGCTATTCTCGCCCAAACCAAAAGTAAAAGTAACTTACCGCAAACCTGTGAACGATGTTGAATACAACCGCAAGAAAAATCAGGATCAAGTGCGAATGAATGAAATTCTGGAAAAAATCAGCAAATCAGGCTATGGCTCACTCACCAAAGAGGAAAAAGAAATCTTGTTCAGGATGGGGAATTAGAGAGATGCTTATGTGAATTGTCTCGCTTCGAATGTTTTACTGCTTCGTTAATGCTGGCATTTAATTCGAACCCGATTAAAAGGATCAGCGAAAGTAAATACATCAGAAGCATAATTACCAGTAAAGTACCTATTGATCCGTACAACTTGTTGTATTGTCCGAAACGGTTAATGTAGTATGAAAATCCAATAAATGTAATAATAATAAGTACTGTGGCAAGGGTACTTCCTGCTGAGATAAACCGCCACCTGGTTTTTTTTGCAGGAGCGAGATAATACAAGAATGAATTGGCCATAAAGAACAAAAACAATATAACAATCCATTTCCCAATGATCAAAGTATAAATGGTGAAATTATCTCTCAGATAATCATTGGCAACCATATAGTTGAGAAGGTGCTGTCCGAAAGTGATTAACCCGATCGCGAGGGTTATTAATACTGAAAGGATCACAAGTAGCAACAGGGCAATAATGTACTGTCCTATCCAGGTTCGGCGTTCAAATGTATGAAGCGATGCATCAAATGCAGTCATCATCGACGACAATCCACTGGTTGCAAAAATGAGTGCCATAAAAAAACCAATAGAAAGTAAATCGCCGCGTTGCTGTGTAAGGATATCCTGAACTGTTTCTTCGATGGCTAAAAAAGCAGTCTCCGGAACGACGTCTTTGATAAGCAAAAACAATTCGACCTGAAAATTATCAATTGGAATGTATGGGATAAGCGTAAAAAGGAAAATAATGGCAGGAAACAATGCCATAAAAAAGCTGAATGATATGGCAGAAGCACGGGTTGTAAGCGAACCATCGACTATACTACGCCAGAAGAAAACCATCACATCATAAAGCGGCATTTCGTCAAATCCCGGCAAGGTTATTTTCTTTGCCTTTTCCAGAATTCGTTCCCATAGGCTGTTAAACTTCTTTGTGATTCGTTCAGGCATTAACCCTGTTTTTCAATTCTTAACTGATGAATGTAGGAGTTGCTGTCTTTGTTTTTTAACAAAAAATAGACCCGAAAAGTACCGGTATTGGTAACTAAACTCCCGATTGCATAACGGGCGCCGTCTTTTCCGCCCTGATGAATAATACTGAATTGTTTGGGTTTGTTGGCCTTGAAAAATTCGGCTACAATTTGCTGGGCCTGAGATTTACTGAAAACATCGTCGTGCGATTGAACCACCAACTCAACATTCTGATTAAAATAGCTTGCCAACATTACGTCATTACCACTCTGAATGCTCAAAACAATTTCGTCGGGAATTTGTGAAAAAGACGGGGATACAGTTGCAAACAGGGCGAAAAATAATAATACCAGCTTAAATTTTAAATTCTTCATCTTAATAATTTTTGTTCAGACTTCTTTCAACGAGAAACATTACCAAAAACCGTGCAATTTTTTCACTCGAAAATATTTGAGTTGTTAATTTGCTTATCTGTGCGTTCTCGTGGAACTCCATGCCAGGTAATTTCCACTTCGAACAATATTATCATTCTATTTTTATGCTGCCAACTTTAAAATGATTATCAATGGCATGTTCGTTTCATTAAACAAATACCTTTGCAAAAGTAACAAAATTCACATGAAACGCGCCAAGAGAATTAATTCTAATATAGGAGAATAATTGCTGGCGAGTTCCATCTGGCAATTAAAAAATAAATTACAAACAGATGAAAATCAGCCTTCTTGTAATCGGTAAAACTGATGAAGCTTATCTCCAAAAAGGATTGGAAATATTTATGAAGCGAATTCCTCATTATGTTCCGTTTGAAATGAAAGTAATTCAGGATATTAAAAATGCCAAAAACATGAGCGAGGAACAGCAAAAAGACAAGGAAGGAGAACTGATTTTACAACAAATCCTCTCATCCGACGAATTGATCCTGCTCGATGAAAATGGCCTTGAAGCATCATCGGTTGATTTTGCACGGTTTTTGGAGAAAAAAATGCTTTCAGGAATAAAACGTCTGGTATTCGTGATTGGAGGTCCATACGGATTTTCAGGAAGTGTTTATTCAAGGGCGATCGGGAAGATAAGTTTGTCAAAAATGACTTTTTCTCATCAAATGGTCAGGCTCATTTTTGCTGAACAATTGTACCGCGCGTTTACCATCCTGAAAGGGGAACCTTATCATCATCAATAAATTTAATCCGGCGAAATTCGGGATTGAACCTTAAATTTAATTATTTTGTGGCATGTATGAATTCCGAAAATATTTATTCCCTGTACTTTCGATTCTGTTCTTTACACTGGCATCCATTCAGGAACACCAGACTTTAAAGCATCAGCCCGAAAAGAAAATTATTCAGGCTTTTCAACATACTTTGCACCGTCAGGAGCTGGAACTTTCGGAATACCTGAACATTGCAGCGAAGAGGATAACCGATAACCCGACTTCAGAGAATTATGCCACTATTTTCTCAGACCTAAATGAGTTGTTTGAAAAAGAAGGGCTTGGGTTTGTTATTTTTCAAAATCAGAAGATGGTTTACTGGTCGAGCAACCATTTTTCTTTTCCAAATTTGCAATCGAAATTTACGGGTGAAAATGGATTGGTAATTTTGCCAAACGGGATTTTCGAGGCCCGGAAAAGAGTGGTGGGAGATTTTCAGCTGATGGGACTGATCCACATCAAAAACAATTATTCCTACGAAAATCAGTTCCTGATTAATAGCTTTATTGCGCCGTTCGAATTACCTGCCAATTTTAATATTACTGCCGAAAAAAGTAAAAGTTCATACGAAATAAGGGATCTGACCAATCAATATCTTTTTTCGGTGATGCCAGCCGGCAAATTATTGGTGAATGCATCGCAACTCTACTTTTCCGCTTTTTTGTATGCGCTTGGTTTGCTATTTCTGCTTCTGGCGCTTTACCGGAAAATGGACGATTATCGTGAAGAGAACTTTGTGTCAAAAATGCTGCTGTTAATGGTGGTTCTTTTTGTGATTTACTGGATTCATATCATTTTCGGAATACCAGACATACTGAACCATCTGGAGATTTTTGGCCCTAAGTATTACGCGGTATCAACATGGCTTCCGTCATTGGGCGATTTTTACCTGATTACCGTATTGTTCTTTTTTTGGAGCCTGGTTTTTGTCAAAGAATTCTTACTTCATGGCAAATCGGGAAAACAAATGGTCATTCCTTCGTTCGTGTTTGCCGGTTCGCTTTATCAGTTAGTGGGCCTTCTGATTGGCAATTTGATAGGAAACAGCAACATTACGTATAAGTTAAACCGTATTACCGATATAGACCTTATTAGTATAAGCAGCTATCTGGCCATCGCGATGTTGCTTTTTTCTGTTTTTCTGATCAACCTGAAAGTTATTGAAAGATCGGAGAACTTTATCAATAAGAAGTATTTTCGGAATTTTCATTTGCTTGCATTGCCGGTTTCTATCTTATTGTGTGCCATTATTAATTCCGGCGAATTATATCTTTTGACATTGTTTTTTGCTGTCAATTTGCTTCAAAGCCAGGTAAAGAAAATGCATATCCCGAAATTTTCGCTTTCGTACGCCATTTTGTTTATCTCGTTGTTTTCAATTACCACTTTGGGTGTTGTTTATAAAACCATTGAAAAACGCGATGTTCAGATACAAAAGCTGATGGCTGTGAATTTAAGTTCTGAACAGGATCCTGTCGCCGAAGTATTTCTGGACAATATGCAGCATCAATTCAATATCGATTCGATTATTCCAAGTTTGCTTACTCCTCCATACAAGGAATTGGAAGGCTACCTTAACCGATATTATTTCGATGGCTATTTCAGAAAATACGATATCCAGTTTACTTTTTGCGCAGGTAACGACAGTGTAATTATTCATCCTGAAAACGTTTTTGAACCGTGTTTGCCATTTTTTGACAAAATGATCAAAACGTCAGGAATCGCAATTCCGGGGAGCAGCTTTTATTTTATGGATAACATGAACGGAAGAGTCTCTTATATGGGGAGGCTTCATTATCCGTTGATTGACGATTCAAACGGCATCTCGATTTACATTGAACTAAATTCGAAAACTGTTTCTGAAGGCATCGGATTCCCGGAATTGCTTATGGACCGGACTTTGATCAAGCCTTTCAGGTACAAATACCTCTCGTATGCCAAATATTTCGACGAAGAGTTGGTGAACAAGTCGGGAGAGTACGACTACAATTATTATTATCAGGCTTACAATCTCGAAAACTATAATTCAGAATTCGAGTTCAAACATTGGGATGGTTACGACCACGTTATTTACAACTACGACGAAATTAACCATATTATCGTCAGTAAACAGTCGGTTCGATTGGTTGATTACCTTATATCATTTCCGTACATATTTGTTTTCTTCTTTGTATTTGTGCTGTTTGTTTCAATGGTGGGCAATCCAACCTTCAGGAAACTGATGATTCCAAGGGATTTGCGCTTCAGGATTCAGGCAGCGATCATTTCGGTAGTTTTGATTTCCTTAATTTTCGTTGCTGCCGGAACCATCTATTACAATCTTCAGGAATACAAAATAAGGCACCAAACCGATCTTCAGGAAAAAATGTCTTCCATTTCTGTCGAAATCGACAATATGCTGGGAAACGTGAATTCAATTACTCCAGAACTTCAACAGTGGCTTTTTATCGAACTGTATAAATTATCCAATATTTTCAAGACCGACATCAATATTTACGATGTTAACGGTGAACTGCTTGCCTCCTCGCGACCCGAAATATTTCGCAAAGGAATTACTTCTGAAAGGATAAATGCAACAGCTTTTTATGAATTGTCGGAAAAGTATCAGCTTAACTATTTTCAGCCCGAAACAATAGGAAACCTCTCATATCTTTCAGCTTATGAGCCAATCATGAACAGTCGGGGCGATTATCTGGCCTACCTGAATCTGCCTTATTTTACCAGAGAGGATGAATTGAAACAGGGTATTTCCACTTTCGTAGTGGCGTTTATCAACCTGTACCTTATTTTGTTTCTGGCCAGTGTGATTGTGGCGGTTATTTTATCTAACAAAATCACTTTGCCATTGAGCCTGATCCGTGAAAAGTTAAAAGGTATTCAACTTGGGAAAAAGAATGAGCAGATTCATTATGAAGCCGAAGACGAAATTGGAGCACTGGTGAAGGAATACAACCACAAAGTTGTAGAGCTGGCCGAAAGTGCCGAATTGCTTGCCAAATCGGAACGCGAATCGGCATGGCGCGAAATGGCCAAACAGGTTGCCCACGAAATTAAAAACCCGCTTACCCCGATGAAATTAAACATTCAGTATTTGCAGCGGGCCAAAGCCGAAGGCAGGGAGCATTACGATGACTTTTTTGAACGTGTCACAAAAAACCTTATCGAACAAATTGACACACTTTCCGGAATTGCAACTGAGTTTTCGAATTTTGCCCAAATACCGAAAGCGAAAAATGAAGTTTTCAACCTTCTTGAGGTACTTCGAAAAGTATGCGATTTGTTTGAACCCAATCAAAACCTTCACTTTTCATTTGAGTTGAACAACCTGAAGGAAGTAATTATTATTGCTGACAAAGAACAACTTTCAAGGGCGTTTCTTAACCTGATAAAAAATTCCATTCAGGCAATTCCATTTGACCAGAATGGGAAAATTCGCATTGCGGTTAAAAAGGACGAATCAGTTGCCCTGATTTCCATCAGTGACAACGGTTCAGGAATTAACGATGAAGCCCTTGAACATATGTTCGAGCCTAATTTTACCACAAAATCAAGTGGAATTGGGCTTGGATTATCGATCGTTAAAAATATTGTCAATAATTTTGGCGGGAAAGTCTGGTACGAAACAGAATTAGAGAAGGGAACGACCTTTTACATCGAAATTCCCTTGTTCAAAAATGGAAAAACCTAAAATATAGAATTATGGAATACAGAAAATTGGGACAATCAGATTTAAATTTATCTGTGGTTACATTTGGAGCATGGGCTGCCGGAGGCTGGATGTGGGGCGGAACGGAACGCAAAGAATCGGTCAAGGCAATTCAGGCTTCGTACGATTGCGGAGTGACCTCCATCGACACTGCTCCGGCTTACGGACAGGGAACAAGTGAGGAGATTGTAGGAGAAGCAATAAAAGGTATTCCCCGCGATAAGGTTCAGATCCTGACTAAATTCGGGTTGGGCTGGAGCAGAACAAAGGGCGAATTCTTCTTTCACAGCAAAAACAATGAAGGCAAACCGATTGATATTTACAGATACGCCGGAAAGGATGGCATCATAAGAGAATGCGAGAATAGCCTGCGTTTGCTCGGTACCGATTACATTGATCTTTACCAGATTCACTGGGCCGACCCGACCACACCTGTTCAGGAAACAATGGAAGCTGTTGCCCAGTTGATAAAAGAAGGAAAAGTGCGTTATGCCGGTGTTTGCAATTACGATGTTACGCTGATGAAAGAGGCTGCAAAGTACATCGATCTGGTTTCAGACCAGGTTTCATACAGCATGCTTAACCGGGGAATTGAGAAGGAACTCGTCCCTTATCTGATCGAAAACAATAAATCGGTTTTGGCCTACAGTCCTTTGCAGCGGGGAGTTCTTACCGGAAAATTAAAACCGGGACATCGGTTTGCCGATGGCGACACTCGCGCCGACCTGCCTTATTATTCGGATAAAAATATACAGTTGACCAACGCTTTTCTTGAAAAAATTAAACCGCTGGCCGATGATAAGAATGCAACATTAAGCCAGTTGGTAATCCAATGGACAATCAACCAGCCCGGAATTACCATTGCATTGGTTGGCGCCCGAAATGCTGCACAAGCTGTTCAAAATGCAAAAGCAGCCGACCTGAAACTAAGTTCTGAAGAAATAAGCTTTATCAACGCTGAACTTGACAAGCTGAAACTGGAACTTTAATCTGAATTGGGGACAATCGGCTTACCGGTTGTCCCATTTTTTCCGGTCGAAAGTGTCATTTATGGAGTAATCAATCCTGGTATCGCCAACGCAATCCTGCAGAATATCCAGCGCCCTGAAATTGATGATGATTTGCTCCGCTTGTTTATAGGTGATGTGGGCAATACGGGCGAATTTACTGACTGATATTTTCTCATTATTTTCGAGGTAATCGAGCAATATTTTCTCGCCTTCAGAATAATTTATCAGAATTCCATCCGTACTTTTTTGCTTTTTCCAAACTTCGAGCATGACTTTGTTTGCCAGCCGGTTTTCATCGTCTTTCCTGAACCAGGCCCACCACTTGCCTTCGTCGTCACGCGCAAAATGAGGTTTTTCGGAACTGGGCTCGATAATTACTTCCAGAACAGTTTTTCCTTCAACCAAATACTGTCTGGTAGTGAAAGCAATTGGCGGGCTCGAATATATTTTAGCAGCCGATTCAACCATGTAATATTCTTCTTCTGACCGGACTCCTGCAATCCGGCCATTGTCTTTTACCCCAACCAGAAGTCGTCCGCCATCAGTATTGGCAAAAGCCACCAGCGACCGCGCAATCTTTTTTGAATCGCTGATGCAGTATTTAAAGTCCTGTGTCTGATGCTCGCCCTGCTGTATCAGATTTAATAGGTATTTGCTCACGCCAAATGAGTATCAGGTTTCATGCTATGTTTTTTTGAGAACTGACAACTGCGACTGAACACTTTTCATCCTTTCATCCATTCAAACATCTGATAATGCTCTGCGGTCATTCCCAGATGTTCGTATACTCCGTGAGCCGAAGTGTTGGTTTTGTCAGCATATAAACGAATGCCCCGCAAATTAGCGTTAGTAGCAACTTTCTCCTGAATGTGTTTATACAAACGGCTAAAAATACTTTTCTTCCTGAATTCAGGGCGAACATAAACAGATTGAATCCAGAGAACTGTTCCGTTGCGCCAATCGCTCCATTCAAAAGTAGTTAGCAGCGAACCAACAACTTTACCATTGGTTTCGGCAACGTAATAAATGCCTTTTGCCGGATCTGCAAAAACAGCATCCACACCTTTTACTACGGTAGGTTCGTGTAATTGAAGTTGTTCTGTTTCCAATGCCATTGCCAGCTGAAATGCAACAATACTGGCCGAATCTGAAATGTTTCCTTGTCTGATGATCATTGTTGGTTGGTTTTTTCGAAGCATCAAAATTAAGAAAAATAGCTTGTTTACCTTAGGCATAGTTCATCAGTATGCATTGTTTTTTGTATTTTAGACGGCAAATTATAATTTACCCCGCAATGATAAAAATTCTTGTTGCTTCCAAAAATCCGGTAAAACTGGATGCTGTAAATGAGGGATTGTCTGTTTTTTTGAAACAGGAGGTTACAGTACTTGGCGGATCGGTTGAAAGCGGTGTTTCTGATCAGCCAATGAGTGATGTTGAAACATTGCTGGGAGCTGTAAGCCGGGTGAAAAATGCACATGATCTGTTTTCAGGATTCGATTACTATGTTGGAATTGAAGGTGGGGTAGAAGAAACTGAATCAGGATTAATGGCTTTTGCCTGGGTGGTAATCAGCGACGGGACGAAAATTGGGAAGGCCCGTACAGCCACTTTTACACTTCCGCCACGCGTGGCCGAATTGGTTCATCAAGGCTATGAATTGGGCGATGCCGATGATATTGTTTTCAAAAAAATGAATTCGAAGCAACAAAACGGTGCGGTAGGTTTGCTCACCAATGATACAATTACCCGGAAATCGCTCTATTTACCAGCCGTTCAATTGGCTTTTATTCCGTTTTTGAATCCTGAATTGTATCCATAAGTTCTTCCCAGTATTCAACTGCACGGCGTGTATGAGGAATAACGATGGTTCCGCCCACCAGATTGGCAACAGAAAAAATCTCGAAAACCTCGTCAGTAGTTACTCCCAGCTCGTAACATTTGCCCAGATGATACTTTACGCAATCGTCGCAACGCAGCACCATCGATGAAACCAGTCCGAGCATTTCCTTGGTTTTGGTACTCAATGCACCTTCCTGATAGGTCAAAGTATCAATACTGTAAATGCGTTTCATTACTTTGTTATCGCTTGCCAAAATCTTTTCGTTCATTTTAGCGCGGTAATCGTTAAAATCGTTGATTAATTTTCCCATGATTAAGAGAGTTTCAAGTTTTAGGTTTCAGGTTGTGAGTTCAACTAAAAAAAATATGCCGGGTACTTTCGATCCTATACATTTTCAAGTCTGCAAATTTCACTAATTTTCAGGAATAAGCAAGAGGCGGAAGTTTACAGAGGTAAGTCTCAGTAATCAGAAAAAAGAAACATGTGATTTTGATAGCTTCACATCAAAAAATTAACATTCAGAAAAAAAACTGCGTTCGACACTTTCAATTTATGCTGTTACTCAAGGTCGATTTGTAGTAAAATTGTCTGGTTAGCAGATTTTTGCATCTTGAAGCCGAAGAATTTATACCAATAGCTGTTAGATACCGTTGAATACTTGTTCCATTAAAATCTTATATTTGCAAACTCAAAAACTGATCGTATGAGGTATTTGTGTAGTGTCATCTTATTTCTTGGACTATTGAGCGCTTCGGTTTATGCTCAAAATGATACACTTGCCCTGTACCCGGGGATCTCCAGCCAAACGGCAAAAATGGAGGAACTATTGGGGAAATTATCCATCAGGCAAGACCCCCGAATCACCGATCTGCTTGTCAGGCATTCCCAAATCAACCAACGTAAGCGTGGAACAGATGGTTTTCGTCTCGAAATATTCTTCAGCTCCGGAAACAAAGCCCGCGAACAGGCTGAACGGGTGCGAAATGATTTTAACCTCACTTTTCCTGCTATTCCTACCTATTTAATATTCCAGACACCTAATTTCAAACTGAGGGTTGGCGATTTTCGCAACAAGAGCGAAGCTTTGAAAGCAAAATCGACTATCTCGTATAAATACCCGAATGCATTTATTGTAAAAGATATTATCAGGTTTCCTGAATTATTTCCTGAAAATTTTGAACAAATAGAAGAACCCGAAGAACAATGAGCGAATTGATTAAGCATGAGTGTGGGATAGCATTGATACGGTTGAGAAAGCCACTTGAATATTACAAGGAAAAATACGGCACCTGGCAATATGGCCTGAACAAACTGTACCTGCTGATGGAGAAGCAACACAATCGCGGACAAGACGGAGCCGGAATTGTAAATATCAAAATGGAACTCAGCCCTGGTCAGGAATACATCAACCGCCACCGGTCGATCGAACAAAATCCAATCAAAAATATTTTCGAAAAGGTTGCAAAGGGCATCAAAAAGGCCGAAAAAAATAAACCGGCAGATGCCGATGTTCGCTGGATTTATGAAAATGTACCG
Organism: Bacteroidota bacterium; assembly: GCA_030691295.1. GTDB lineage: Bacteria > Bacteroidota > Bacteroidia > Bacteroidales > Prolixibacteraceae > Aquipluma. The sequence goes on along the minus strand of JAUYEQ010000035.1, from coordinate 1,270 downwards.
TTCTCGGGCGAAGTTTACCTAGGGCACTTGCGCTACGGAACTTTTGGCCGCAACAGCATAGAATTTGTACACCCTGTAATGCGCCAGAACAACTGGAAATCGAGAACTTTGGTGATGGCCGGAAATTTTAACCTTACCAATACCGACGAACTTTTTGAAAGGTTGATTGCTTTGGGGCAACATCCAAAAGCTTACACCGATACAGTAACTGTTCTTGAAAAAGTAGGTCATTTTTTGGACGAAGAGAACCAGCTGCATTTCAGGCAATACAAAAACTCAAACTATTCGAACCGCGAAATTTCACCGCTGATCGAGACAAACCTCGATGTGCAGAAAGTGCTTGAAAATGCCAGCAAAGATTGGGACGGCGGATATGCCATTGCCGGAATGTTCGGGCATGGCGATGCTTTTGTGATGCGCGATCCTTCAGGCATCCGTCCTGCATTTTATTATTACGACGACGAAATCGTGGTGGTAGCATCTGAACGTCCGGTTATTCAAACCGTGATGAATGTAAGAGCGGAAAGTGTCAGTGAAATAAAACCCGGCGATGCTTTGATCATCAAAAAAGATGGTTCGGTTTCAAGTAAAATGATCCGTGTGCCTCATACCCGCAGGTCGTGTTCGTTCGAGCGCATCTATTTTTCACGCGGAAGCGACAAGGACATCTATCAGGAACGTAAAAAGCTGGGCAATTTGCTTTCGCCTGCTATCCTGAAGTCGATTGACTACGATATTGAAAACACCGTTTTCTCTTTTATTCCGAATACTTCTGAAACGGCTTTCTACGGGCTTGTACAGGGAGTGCGGCAATATTGTGTCGATTGGAAAATCAAAGAACTGAAAGAGCGCAACGGCAGCATCACCTATGAAGAAATGGTGGCAGTACTTTCGGTGGAACCACGCGTGGAAAAACTTGCCATCAAAGATGTAAAACTGCGCACTTTTATTGCCGACGATGCCAGCCGCGACGATTTGGTTGCCCACGTGTACGACGTGACTTACGGAATTATTAAGGAAAATACAGATACGCTGGTCATCATCGACGATTCGATTGTTCGCGGAACAACCCTGAAGAAAAGTATCCTGAAAATATTGGATCGGCTGAATCCGAAGAAAATCATCGTGGTTTCGTCGGCCCCTCAGATTCGCTATCCCGATTGTTACGGAATCGATATGGCTGTACTCGAAAAATTCATCGCCTTTACCGCAGCCATTCAGTTGCTGAAAGACACCGATCAGCAAAATGTAATTGATGATGTTTACCGCA
>JAUYEQ010000009.1 GCA_030691295.1 Bacteroidota bacterium | reverse complement strand
CTATGTGTTCTATGTGTCTATGTGGTTATCATCTTTTTTACATTGCCATGTCAAGTGTGGCTTTCCAGTTCTGGTATGCTTCCTCATATTGCGCTTTTTTGCTTGCATCAGGAGAAACTGTATCCAGTTTTTTCAGGTTGGAAAAAGCTTCTTTTGGTGAGGAATAATATCCTGAACCAATACCTGCGCCACGAGCTGCACCAACTGATCCGTCGGTGTTGTACAATTCGATGGTCGCGCCTGAAACACCGGCCAGTGTTTCACGGAAAATTGGGCTGAGGAACATGTTGGCTTTTCCGGCGCGGATTACCTGAGCCTTGATGCCAATTTCTTCCATGATTTCCATTCCGTATTTGAATGAAAAAACAATCCCTTCCTGGGCAGCGCGGAACAAGTGAGCATCAGTATGGGTATTAAATCCCAATCCTGAAATTTGCGCGCCAACATTTTTATTGCGAAGAACACGTTCTGCGCCGTTTCCAAAAGGCAGAATGCTCACACCTTCAGAGCCAATGGCCACTTCGGCAGCTTTCCGGTTCATTTCTTCGTAAGAAAAAGCTTTGTTCCCAACGTTTTTATTCAGCCACGAATTCAGGATTCCCGTTCCGTTGATACACAACAAAACGCCCAAACGATTTGCTTCGGAAGTGTGGTTGACGTGTGCAAAAGTATTAACGCGAGAATACGGATCATATTTCACTTCGCCGCTAACACCGTAAACAACTCCTGAAGTTCCAGCAGTGGTGGCAATTTCTCCAGGATTCAACACATTCAGTGAAAGCGCATTGTTCGGTTGATCGCCGGCACGGTAGCTGATTTTGGTTCCTTCGGCTAAGCCAAGTTCGGCTGCGGCTTTCGCATTTACAACTCCCTGTACAGAGAACGTTGGAACGATTTCAGGAATGAATGATTTTTCGAATCCGTAATAATCGAGCAACATGTCAGCAACCGCGTTTTCCTTAAAATTCCAGAGAATTCCTTCCGACAAACCGCTGGCGGTTGTTTTAATTTCGCCGGAAAGTTTCATGGCAATATAATCGCCCGGAAGCATGATTTTATCGACTTTGGCGTATAATTCTGGTTCATTGTCCTTCACCCATTTTAATTTGGAGGCGGTAAAGTTTCCTGGCGAGTTCAGTAAATTGGAAAGGCATTTTTCTTCGCCGATCTCGGCAAATGCTTTATTCCCGATTTCGGCTGCACGGCTGTCGCACCAAATAATTGAAGGGCGCAATACATTCTGGTATTTATCGACCACCACCAAGCCGTGCATCTGGTAGGAAATGCCGATTGAATCAATTGATTTAGGGTCAACTTTCGATTGAGCCAGCACATCGGCCAAAGTCAGTTTCAGGTTTGCCCACCATTGTTCCGGTTCCTGTTCTGCCCATCCTGCTTTTAGCGCAGCGATCTTCATTTCTTGCTTCGGGTAAAAAGCCGACGACAAACAATCGCCTGTCTGGCCATCAATCAATGACGCTTTTACCGATGAACTACCTATGTCGAATCCTAATAAATACATGTATGTCAAGTTTAAAGTTGTTCTTGTTTTTTGTTATTGGATATTGGTCATTCTACATTGGATATTAAAAAAAGTACAAATAGCCAATAACCAATTTTCAATATCCAGATTTCCCCTTCTTCGGAAGAATTAAGGGAGGCTTTTTTTGTCAAGCCGTTCTGTTCTGGTATGCCCGGCAAAACTAAGTCATGTTATTTCATTCTCAAAATAAGTAATACTGTTGTAAAACATCTATTAAAGAGATTTCCTGATGGTCAGTTTACTGGGGATGACCACATTTGTTTTTTCTTTGGTAATTACAAATTCAGCGATTTTTTTGCCCATCAGTTCAAAGTCGGTCGAAATAACGGTAATCCCTTCTTTTACATACTTTTTCATGGGTGTTTCGTTGTACGAGATAACCCCGACATCTTGACCAGGCACAAGATTTTTCTGTTCGCACTGATCCAGAAATTTAGCCAGGGTGCGGTCGCTAACCAATAAATAAAGCTCGCCTTTCTGAAGATCAAATTTTTTGAAATCGTACAAGGTTTTATGATTGATCTTATAGTCGGAACAGAATTTTTCGAAATACTTTATGGAAACCTTTGGATGATAAGTAAATGATGGATACAGGTATATGAATTTCTGGTATTTTCGAATAAGCTCGATCCCACTTTCAAGCGAATCGTACAACGATTGGCTGAAATCCTGAGATATTGACGATGCGCCTTCCAGTTCATGCACGTTCCAGTCGATTACCAACAATTTGTTGGCTGGAATCTGCCGGGTAATCTCGGGTACACGTTCATGATCGAAATTCATGATGATGTACTTGGTGTATTTACCCAGACTTTCATTGATGATTTTTTCGAAATCATCGATGTTATAGTGGTGAAAATGCAGATCGATAGCAATTGTATCGGGCAGATTATCCAGAAAAGAACCGTATAAAACTTCTTTGTACGCCTTGAAAGTATCCAGAAACAGAAACACTTTGGTAACCGCTTTTGCAATAAAATAGCCACGGTTTGGAACCGATTCAATCACTCCGCGGTTTTTCAATTCGGCATAAGCTTTAAAAACCGTATCGCGCGACAGTGAGCTTTCTTTGCAAAGCTGGTTTACCGAAGGCAATGTGTCACCCACCTGCAGCAGGTTCCGGCTAATTGCTTCGTTCACCGAGTCCATCAATTGCTGAAATTTCAACAAATTTGATTGAGGATTAATTGCAAAATGAAACTTACTTTCCATTCAGTGAAATTTTAAAGGTGGTCTGTTCTGGTATGCAAACATACAAAAAAAGTCTCAGTTGAAAGTGGTCAGTCTCAATTCGACTGGTGAAAGTTGATCTTTTCATTTTGCAATTCAACGATGATTTTATAAGAGTAAAAATGATTGAAAGAGAAAATATACATTATTGTTCTGCATTCAGAAACGACATTTGTTTATTTTTAGCCTGAATTTAAACCCCAAAGCCATGCTAAAAGATCTTATTCTGAAAAACCGTAGCTATCGACGATTCTATCAATCGGAACGTATTGAAAAACAACAGCTAATAGATTGGATTGATTTGGCACGGTGTTCTGCTTCGGCCCGAAATGCACAGGCTTTAAAATATATTGTGAGTACTGATGAATCGCTCAACGCTGAAATTTTTGAATTGCTGGCATGGGCCGGCTATCTTTCGTACTGGCCCGGGCCTGATGAAGGAGAGCGTCCGTCGGCATACATTGTGATGCTGCACGATACCTTGATTTCAGGAAATTACCTTTGTGACGATGGAATTGCAGCCCAAAGTATTTTACTGGGCGCTGTTGAAGCCGGATTTGGCGGCTGCATTATTCACTCGGTCAACAGAAACAAACTCCGCGAACTTTTGAATCTGTCGGAACAATTCGAAATAATTCAGGTTTTGGCCCTCGGAAAACCCAAAGAAACAGTTGTTCTTGACGAAATAAAAAATGGTGACTTCAAATACTGGCGCGACGAAAATCAGGTTCACCACGTTCCGAAAAGGTCGCTGGACGATATAATTCTCGAAATAAAATAAAAGTCATCATTGCCACAAAGGCTCAAAGTTTGAAATCGCTTTTTTCCTTTGTGGCAATTTGTTTATTTAACGCACAGTTACGATGATTTCTCCTGAAGCCAGTTCTTTGGCAGAGGCTTTTACTTTTATAATTCCTGAAGTTTTTCCGGCCATCAGCAAAATGGTCGAAATGCCGGCTTCGGCTTTTCTTGGATTGTCGCCAACCAGCTCTGCATCGCCTTCAACGGTAAAAGTGATTGCACGATTGTCATCCGGAATAACGGTTCCATCAGCATCGGTAACCGACGCATACACGAAAACTACATCATTCTGTCCGGCCTGAAGTTCTTTGCCGCTTAAATCAACACTCAGTACAATTTTGGCAGGTTCTGCAGGTGTTTTTACTTCAGTTTTTACCACTTCTTTTCCTGAAATAAATCCTTTGGCTTCCAGTTTCCCGGCAACAAATTCAGGAACAGAAAAAGTAAATGGAGGATGGTTTAAATTGGTTGAATTCCGATCCTGATCAGGTTTCTTCCGGGCAATTATTTTCCCATTCAGAAACAATTCTACTTCTTCGCAATTGCTGTAAACTTTCACGTCTTTGAATGTTGGGTCGTTCCAGTAATTGGCAATAAAGATCATCGGTTCAGCTTTTTCGGCCTGGCTGGCATAAAAGTAAAACGCGAACTTCGGAAGCCTGAAAATATCCATGATTCCGGATGATTCGATATCGGGCGCATAACCACGTTTGTAGTCATACATCAGCCAGTTGGCATCGCCCACAGCCGGACCGTTCAGATTATCATTGTACGATTCCTGGTAATTGAGCGCCTGTTGTGCCAGTCGTTTCTGCCCAAATCCGCGCAACTGGCGGGAGTTCCGTTCTTCCTGTTGCAGATCGCCGTAAGCAGTCTGGTTAAAACCGGCATTCTGCGCATAATATTCCCAATCTCCGTATTCTGCAATCAGGACGGGTTTGTCCTTGGCATATTTGTTCCAGTAGTGCGGTGGTTTGGCATGTTGTCGCGCCGGAATAAAAACATCATACACATCGTCGATCCAACCACAGGTATAGACATCGGCAACCGGCAATTCTTCGTGAACCGCCTGATGCGCGCGTTCCATAAATGATTTCGTCATCCCCGATTCGTTGAGCGAAGCTTCCCACAAAATGATGCTCGGATGGTTACGGTCGCGGCGAACCATTTCGCGGGTGTCGTGAATGCAATGGTCCTGAAATTCTTCGTCGCCCACAAACTGCCAGCCGGGAATAGCGTCCATCACCAGAATTCCAAGTTCGTCGCAGGCTGCCAGAAATGCCGGTGATTGCGGATAATGCGAACTTCGCACGAAATTGAAGCCGGCCTGTTTAATTTTATAAGCGTCGCGGTATTGCGCATTGTCGGAAACAGCGTTCCCGAGGTATGGATATTCCTGATGACGATTCGTTCCACGAAGTTGCAGTTTCTGTCCGTTCAGCACGAAACCATCTTTTGCCGAAAACGAGAAAGTTCTGATGCCAATTTGTTCCGACAATGAATCAACAGCCAATTCATCGCTGATTACTTTTACCTTCAGGAGGTAAAGGTTGGGGCTATCGGGCGACCACAATTGAGGGTTTTGAACCGCTAATTGTTTTTTGAACTGAAAAAATCCGGAAGCCGGAATCGTTTCTGAAGCCACGTTTTCTGAGAGAACTGTCTTGCCCGATGCATCATTCAGGCTGATTTGCAATGAAGTCGTTTTTGCGTTTTCGTATTCGTTTTCAACATCAACCTGCACATTAATATTGGCCGTTTGTGCGGAAACATCGCTGTAAGTCACCATCAAACCACCTCCGGCAACGCGGTTGGCAGTAATCGGATCAGAAATATGCAGCTTGTCTTTTACCTCGATGGTAACATTGCGATAAATGCCGCTGTAATAATTGAAATCGAGTGTTGCCAGCGGTTTGCCGGGAGGAATTACAGGATTATCCTGATTGTCCAATTCGACCAGAATGCAGTTTTCCTCGCCAAACTTCACTTTTCGATCCAGTTTTACCTGAAATGGCAAATAGCCACCTGTGTGAGTTTGAACGAATTCGCCGTTGAGGTAAACTTTGGCGACCTGCATGGCTGCCCCAAAATGTAACGATACCGATTTTTCTTCAAATTGTTTCGGAACCGTAAAAAACTTGCGGTAGCGGGCGATTCCCTGCCATTGTTTTTCAGGCGAATCAACCGGTTCAATATTGGCAGTATGCGGTAAACTTACTTTTTGCCAGACAGATTCCTTCACATCTTTCACAAAAAGTGCGGATGAAATACTGTCAGTAGGGTCTTTTACGAATTCCCATCCGGAGTTAAAATTTCCGGATTCGGTTGGAAAAAGGATGGGAGCGGAGGTGCTGCATGAGAACAAGATAATTGTAAGTCCAATATAGAACAGTGTTTTTAGAAGGGTCATTTATTTGATTTTTACAGGTTTTCTTTTATTGATTCATTTCGTTCTGGAATGTCACCCCTTCGGGGTTTATTCTTCCAAAAACGCATCCATAGCCTTTGTTGGTTTTCCATCGTTGCCCCAGGCGCTCAGCGCATAATGGCTCCAGCTTCTGGCTCCCTGCGGTTCCCAGTAAAATACACCTGTCCCTTTACTTTCAGGTACTTCCTTTACTTTTTTCAGAACTGCAACCAGCATATCGTAGGTGTTCTGCACTTTATTGTCCTCTCCGCCCACTTCAACCACCATCACTTCTTTTCCGTAGCGCGAAGCCATGTCTTTCAAATTAGCTCCCAAATCGTCAATCGACAAGGTATAATCCGGTTTTCCTTCGAGCCAGTAAGGATAATACGACAAGCCAATTACATCGTATTTCGCCCCGTTCGCTTTAGCAGCATCAAACCACCACCTGAAACGTCCATTGTTATTTCCCTGATCGACATGCAGAATGACTTTTGAATCAGGACTAACGGCTTTAACGGCGTCGTATCCTTTGTTGATGAGCTGCACCAGTTGCGGCCAGTTCGAGGTGCTTCCTTCCGGATAAAGCATTCCTCCGGGAATTTCGTTGCCAACCTGAACCCATTCGGGAGCAACTCCGGCAGTTTTAAGGGCAGTCATCACGTCAAAAGTATAATCGTAAAGGTCGTTCAACAATGTCGGAAAGTCGTGACCTTCCCATGCTTTTGGCTTTCTTTGATGGCCCGGATCGGCCCAGGTATCGCTGTAATGGAAGTTAATCATCACCTTCATTCCCCATTTTTGCGCCCGAACAGCCATCGCAACCGTTTCATCCTTGCTGCAATGTCCGCTGGCCTTGTCGTCTGACGGATTTACAAAGGTTCGTAACCTGATGGAGTTAATTCCGTGGTCTTTCAGAATTTTGAAACAGTCTTCCTCAGTCCCGTTGTCGCTGTAAAATTTATATCCGGTGGCTTCCATTTGCGGCAGCCAGCTAATATCGGCCCCTTTGGCGAAATCATTGGCAGGAGGATTTTGTGAGGTGGATTCTTTGCTGCATCCGGTCAGGAGCAATACCGAAAGGCAGAAAAATAGATTTATGGTTGTTAAAGTTTTCATCATAAATTAATTCAGAATTTCGTACGAATATCGCATATAATCGTATGACGGCAAATTATTTACCGCAGTTAAATACTGACAAGTTTTTTCAAACGCTGTCGGGTCAAACCCATTTGGCAGGCTAAATAATTACAACAATTTTATAAACATTAGATAATGAATGATATAAAGGATTGGATTCTTGTCGCATGGTGGTTTGATTTAAAAAGAAAAACCCCTTGCCAGCAAAGGCAAAGGGGTAAAACTAAATTTCCGATTAACTATTTGAGTACTGGATTATACTAACTTTTTCTAATGGTCAAGATACTTTATTATCTCCATACCTAGAAGCATCATTGCCCCTGCACCATATACCTCGGTCATATCTTTGGTAACTTTTGAGGATCTGCCCCAACGGGTTGTACCCTGCCCAGCATACCATTCTGGTGAACCTCTTTTACCATGGCTTCCCACCCTTTTGTTGCATAAATTTTATACTCTTTTTCAGTCAGGAGACCATTATTAATACCCCACCAGATTGCATAAAAGCCTGCACTGCTGGTTTTAGAATTGGGATATGAATCAGGGTCGAGCAAACTGGCATGCCAATATACACCCTTATCCTGCAATTTGGCCAAACGGCCAACAAACGCCTTGAATAAAGACTCAAACCGGTATCTGTGATTAATCCAACTTTTCTTTTTCACTGAACTTTGCCGGTTTGGCTTTGGACATTTTTCTATCTCATACAATTCCTTTTTCCCAACTCCGTGAATTCCACCAGATGCGGAAATCCGGAATCAAACAATTTCTTGCAGGTTTCACAGCAATATCATCCCGGCTAAAATCAATACGCCGTGAGAGGATATGATTTCC
>JAUYEQ010000008.1 GCA_030691295.1 Bacteroidota bacterium | reverse complement strand
GGTTTAAAGAAAAGGCGATCAATGTTATTTGGATACGGGATCAAAATGTTCCGATGCTTCAGCGTTAAATTTTGTTAAGCTTACACTATTCTCTCGTTATACTTGTTATAAAGATTGTATATTCAGCAACAAGTTGAATTTTAAACCCATCAGGAAATTACATCCGGAAAATACTACGATATGAAGAAAACAAAAATACTTTGGACAGACGACGAAATAGATTCATTGCGCGCGCACATCATTTTTCTTCAGGAGAAAGGTTTTGAAGTAGTTACAGCCAACAACGGAACCGATGCCATTGAACTGGTAAAAACAAATTATTTCGATATTATCTTTCTGGACGAAAATATGCCCGGATTGAGCGGCCTGCAAACATTGAACGAAATTAAAACAATCGATCCGAATGTGCCGGTGGTGATGATTACAAAAAGCGAAGAAGAGGACATCATGGACGAAGCCATTGGCTCGAAGATGGCCGATTACCTGATAAAACCCGTTAATCCGAAGCAGATTTTGCTTTCTATTAAAAAGAATGTTGACCAAAGGCGTTTGGTCACTCAGCAAACCACTTCTGCCTATCAAAGCCAGTTTTCGAAAATAGGGATGCAAATAAGCGACCGGCTAACATTTGACGAATGGGTGGAGGTTTATAAAAAGCTTGTTTTCTGGGAATTGGAATTAAGTTCTTCGGAAGATTCGGCAATGGACGAGGTTCTGAAAATGCAAAAAGGGGAAGCAAACAACTCGTTTGCCAAATATATCCGCAACAATTATGTGTCGTGGTTCAATGATAGAAACACTGACCGTCCGTTGCTTTCAGTTGATATCTTCAAAAAGAAGATTATCCCGCAGGTTGACAGTGGCAACAAGGTATTTGTCCTGGTGATCGACAATCTCCGTTACGATCAGTACAAGGTTTTGGCCACCGTACTGACCAACTATTACAACATTGAAGATGAGGAACTTTATTGCAGCATTCTGCCAACAGCCACCATGTATGCCCGGAATGCAATGTTCGCGGGCCTGATGCCTGCTGAAATAGAAAAACGATATCCTGAATTTTGGGATGACGACGACAACGAAGGACATAAAAACCGTTTTGAACAGGAATTATTGCAGACACAACTGGCGCGGCTGGGAAAAAATTACAAGCTGTTTTTTGAAAAGATCTCCAATGTAAAAGGCGATAAAAAAATGACCGACTATTTGGGAAGCATCCTACAAAGCGACTTGTCGGTAATGGTTTTTAATTTTGTTGACATGATTTCGCATGCCCGCACCGAAATGGACATGATAAAGGAACTTGCCGGCGATGAAGCTGCTTACCGGTCGCTTACCCTGAGTTGGTTTAACCACTCGTCGTTGCTGGATTTGATAAAACTACTGGCCGAAAACAAAGTCAAGGTGGTTCTTACAACCGATCATGGAACCATTCGTGTTGATAATGCGCAGAAAGTACTTGGCGACCGCGAAACGAATACCAATCTGCGCTACAAACTAGGCCGCAACCTCAATTACAAGTCGAAAGCCATTTTCGAGGTTAAAAATCCGGCTACCATTCACCTTCCTTCCCGAAACGTTAGCACTTCATATATTTTCGCATCAAATACCGACTTCTTTGCCTATCCGAACAACTACAATTATTACGCGCAGTATTTCCGGAATACGTTTCAGCACGGAGGCATTTCGCTTGAAGAGATGATTATTCCGGTGGTTACAATGGTGCCAAAAAGATAGAAGCAGAATTATTTTCCTTCGATCCTCTCATCCCTGATCCGCTGGTACTGCTTATTGGCAAATACAAATTCCTGAAGTTTCTTATTTTCTGCATGTAGGATGTCCTTTCGGTTGCCTTCCCAGCACATTTCGCCTTCGGAGATAAAGAGGATATTGTCACCAATTTCCATCACCGAGTTCATGT
>JAUYEQ010000486.1 GCA_030691295.1 Bacteroidota bacterium | reverse complement strand
AAGTCTTTGAAGCTGAAAATGCCTGTAAAGATGGTGCTGTTGAAATTGACATGGTCATCAACATTGGGAAAGCCTTGCAGGGTGATTGGGATTATATTAATGAAGAAATCAAATCAGTTTCCGACGCTTGTCACCAGCTTGGAGCCATCGTTAAAGTGATTTTCGAAACTGATTATGTGACCAGGGAGGCTGATATTGTAAAACTTTGTCAGATTTGCACTGAAGTGGGTGCCGATTACGTGAAAACTTCCTCAGGTTTTGGATTTGTGAAACAGGCCAATGGCGACTATAACTATGTTGGAGCAACTATTCCGGTGTTGGAACTGATGAAAAAAAGTGTTGGTCCAAAAGTAAAGGTTAAAGCTGCCGGTGGAGTACGCACTCTCGACCAACTGATTGCTGTTCAGGCTGCAGGTTGTGCTCGAAGTGGAGCTACTGCCACCGCTGTAATGATGGAAGAAGCCGTAAAACGCTTCTCATAAATAATTTAGTCACGGGGTGACTTCGAGTCACCCCGTGACTATACCTAAACCAACTAAACTAACACCATGTTCATCATAGATTCTTATTCAATCGCTGTTCTTTTCTGTTTCATCACCATGCTATGTTGGGGTTCATGGGCAAACTCATCCAAATGCACTACCGAAAAATGGCAGTTTCCGTTGTTCTACTGGGATTATTCCATCGGTTTAATTCTGATGGCTGTATTTTATGGCCTGACGATGGGAAGTTCCGGATCAGAAGGCCGAAGTTTGCTTGCTGATCTGGCTCAGGCTGATGCCCGTTCAATTGGCTATGCTTTGCTGGGTGGAGCGATTTTCAACCTTTCAAATTTGCTGATTATTGCAGCTATAGCAATTGCCGGACTTTCAGTTGCTTTCCCGATCGCAGTGGGTCTTGCCTTGGTTTTGGGCGTTCTGATTAATTACATCAAAACTCCGGCAGGCGACCCGATGCTATTGTTTGTTGGAGTCGGATTAGTTGTTGCAGCCATCGTAGTAAATGCTTTTGCTTCGCGGAAGGCTTCTGCGTCGCAGGGAAAAACATCGACCAAAGGAATCGTCATCTCTATTATTTCCGGAGTCATCATGTCGTTCTTTTACCGCTTTGTGGCCGAAGGAATGACAACCGATTTTACCACTCCTGAAGCAGGAAAACTCACTCCTTATTCGGCAGTAATCATTTTCTCCATTGGTTTGTTCCTTTCAAATTTTCTCTGGAATACCTTTTTTATGTACAAGCCAATTACCGGAACTCCGGTTACTTACAGGCAGTATTTCACCAACGGAAACGCGCGCCAGCATCTCATCGGAATCCTCGGCGGACTGATCTTCAATACCGGTTTTTTGTTTAACCTGATTGCTTCAGAAAAAGCCGGGCCAGCCATTTCGTATGGTTTGGGACAGGGAGCTACCATGATTGGCGCGGCCTGGGGCGTTTTTGTGTTCAAAGAATTTGCTTCGGCTCCCAAATCGGTGAATAAATACCTGGCTGCGATGTTTGCGCTGTTCATCCTCGGATTGGGACTGATAATAGTTGCACGGTTAAACTAATTGAATATGAAAAACAAAATAGTTGTCATCGGCAGCTCGAATGTCGATCTGATTATGAAAATGGACAGGCTTCCCGAAAAAGGAGAAACCATTACCGATGCCGGGTTCTTTCAGGTTTATGGTGGAAAAGGCGCCAATCAGGCAGTTGGAGCTGCCCGTGCAGGTGGAAATGCAGCTTTTGTCAATTGCGTAGGCAACGATGCCTATACGCCGCAAATGCTCGAAAATTTCAGGAACGACGGCTTGGATATTCGCTTTGTATTTCAGGAAACAGATATTGCCAGCGGACATGCGCTGGTGATGATTGGCGGCGAAGGCAATAATTACCTCTCGGTGGCTCCGGGCGCCAATTATAAACTCACTCCTGAATTGATCGATCGTTCCATGCCTGTAATTGACGAAGCGGCGATGATCATTATGCAATACGAAATTCCGGTTGAAACCATCAAATATGTGTTTAAAATTGCTGAAGCAAAAGGC